>JBKJTS010000180.1:0-15759 GCA_046590885.1 Gammaproteobacteria bacterium | reverse complement strand
GTGAAAGCAATGGCATCCGTCACTGTCCGCAATTTACCCGATGAAACGCACCGCGCCCTGCGCGTGCGTGCCGCAATGCACGGCCTCAGCACTGAGGCCGAAATCCGGGCGATCCTCGAAAATGCCGTGCGACCCGAGGGCCGGATCAAGCTCGGTTCCCTGCTGGCCGAAATTGGCCGGGAAGTGGGTGGCGTCGATCTTGAGATCGAACGCGATAGGACACCCGCCGAACCGGTAAACTTTGAGTGATCCTGCTCGATAGCAACGTCGTTTCTGAGCCCTTAAAAGCGTCTGGAGATATGAACGTGCTTGCCTGGATCGACGCGCAGATCATCGAAACGCTGTATCTCTCGACAATCAGTCTTGCTGAACTGCGTTTCGGTATCGCTGTGCTGCCTGAGGGTAAACGCCGGGATACGCTTCATTCCAGTCTTGAGCAGCGCGTCTTGCCGTTGTTCGCGGGTCGCATCCTGTCATTCGATGACCCTGCGTCGCTAGCCTATGCAAGGCTGCGCGCCCGTGCTCGCACCGCTGGACAGGCCATTGCACCTGCAGATGGCTATATCGCAGCTATCGCTGAGACGCATGGTTTCGCGGTAGCCACGCGCGACACGTCGCCTTTTGTCGCTGCTGGCTTGGCGGTCATCAACCCTTGGACATGGAAGGCATTCTGATGCCCGCAGGCTGGAAGTGACCTTAAGCCGGTTCGCTGTTCTATTGCGTCCACGGCCGTTTCCATATAGCGGCGGGTGACACGACTGCTTTTTCTACCTCAATCCCGCGCGACGGAATTTTCGGCGGTTCCGGCGTACAACCCCTTATCGAGTTCACCAAGTCGCGCTCCCGCAGAACCAACGACAATGCCCTGGTGGAAGGCAAAAACGCCGCCACGGTGCGCAAACACTTTGGCCATGCCCACGCCCCCTCGCTGCGCTCTCCCCCAACGCTTTGCGGCCCGCATCAACGCCTTCAACCGCGAACACCTGATCCCGTACCTTAACTTCCACCGCCCTTGCTTCTTCCCGGAAACCATTGCCGACGCCAAAGGCAAACAGAAGAAACGTTACCGCTACCAACACATGATGACACCGTACGATAAGCTCAAATCGCTGCCCCAGGCGCAGCAGTATCTCAAGTCCGGCATCACCTTCGCTCATCTGGATGCAATAGCCACCCGCATGAGCGATAATGACTCGGCCGCACAGCTACAGCGAGCTAAACAGAAACTCTTTCAACACATCCATGAACGGCACGCCGCCTAACACAGCCTCACCTGCGTTCAGGCTCATTTTTGGATTGGAATTTACTGGCCTATCTTTCGATAGGTTATGCGGCGCGATGGGCAGGGTGCCTGGTAATGCGTTTCAGTAAAAGGTTGTCATTTCGACTGAAGGGAGAAATCTTGCCTACGTTGAGCCTGTATAGATTTCTCCCTTCGGTCGAAATGACAGAAAGCGTCCGTGCTTTACTGAAACGTACCACTGGCCGCGCAGCGCATGTCAAATCATAAGAGTGACATAAACGAAATAATTGATTATTGTGGCATATGGCATGAAGCTGAGCCTGGAGGCAAGACCACCAATGAATGCGCCACCGTATGACAGCCTGGATACTACTCTGATCGGTTCCCTGCAAAACGCGGCACTGTACCCTCACCCTGTACAAGGCTTTGAGGTCATTGAGACACACATCTCCTGGGTGCTGCTCACCGGGCACTACGCCTATAAAATCAAGAAGCCCTTAAACCTGGGCTTCCTCGATTTTTCCACGCTGGAAAAACGCCGTCACTATTGCGCGGAAGAGTTGCGGCTGAATCGGCGCCTTGCGCCACAGATTTATCTCGACATGATCACCCTCACTGGCAGCGCGGATGCACCGGTTCTGAATGGCCCAGGCGCACCGATTGAGTATGCGGTGAAGATGGCGCAATTTCCGCAAGAAGCGCAACTCGACCGCGTGTTAGCACGCGGTGAATTGCAACCCGCACACATTGACCAGCTTGCGGAAGTGATTGCCACATTTCACCGCCAGAGTGCCATTGCCACGCCAGAGACCCCCTACGGCCATCCCGCGCAGGTACACCAACCCGTCGCAGAAAATTTCGCACAGATACGTCCACACCTCACGGCACCCACCGACATTACACAACTGGAACGCCTGCGCGCATGGAGCACTGCCGAATACCAGCGGCATGAAACAACGCTGCAACAGCGCAAAGACAACGGATTTATCCGCGAATGCCACGGCGACATGCATCTGGGAAACATGGCGTTACTGGATAACAAAATCACCCTCTTTGATTGCCTGGAATTCAACGAAAATCTGCGCTGGATCGACGTAATAAGCGAAGCGGCCTTTTTGATGATGGATCTCGACAGCCATGCTTGCAGCCCCCTGGCGTGGCGTTTTCTAAACGCCTATTTACAGTCCAGCGGCGATTATGCCGGGCTGCGCGTGTTGCGTTATTATCGGGTGTATCGTGCGCTGGTGCGCGCCAAGGTGGCGTGCATACGCCTCAGGCAACCTGGGCTCGATGAAAATGCAAAACCCGCCATTTATCAGCAATACCGCAGCTACGCCAATCTGGCCGAACGCTACACACAGCCTGACAGCGCAGCGCTCATCGTTACCCACGGCCTGTCCGGCTCCGGCAAAACCACCCACACCCAGGCACTGCTTGAGTCACTCGGTGCTATCCGGTTACGTTCCGATGTAGAACGCAAACGCCTCGCGGGTCTCACTGCGGGTGCGCGCTCGGTCTCTGGCATCGGCACTGGTCTGTACACCGCCACGGCCAGCCAGCACACGTATGAGCACCTTGCCGGGTTGGCGCGCACCGTCATCCAGTCAGGCTACCCGGCAATCATCGACGCCGTCTTTTTAAAACGTGCACAACGCGCCCTGTTCCACGCCCTCGCCGCCAGCCTGGGCGCAGCGTTTATAATTCTCGACTTCCAGGCCCCCGCCGCCGTGCTGCGCACGCGCATTGCCCAGCGCGCGCAGACCGGCCGCGACGCCTCTGAAGCGGATCTTGCCGTACTGGAACACCAGCTCGCCAGCCACGAACCGCTCACCGCCGCAGAACTGGCCTACACTTCCATCATCGCGGTGGATTAACCCTTTACGCTGGCCGAAATCGTTACCGGGCTTATACAAAAATCCGTTTAAACATCCCCGCCCCTTGGGGCGGGGTATTTGATGTCATTCCGAGCATAGCGACGACTGCATGCGACCGCTAGGGATGGCGGAAGGTAGGGCAACGCAGGAGCAGTTGCCGAGGCTTCGTGCAATCAACGTACGGTCGTCCAATGTGATGTGTTTGTATTTTTTTGGCATGCAACATTATTCTATGGAATAATGTTGCACTTGGATTTAGAGCGCGCCGTATTATAAACCTACATATCCCTGGAAGAAATAGCCATGACCGCTGCACCGCCTTACACGCTCGATTTTTCTCAGATCAACATGAACGATGTCGCGCGCGTCGGCGGCAAGAACGCCTCGCTCGGGCAGATGTTCAACGCGCTCAAGCCGCAGGGCGTGGGTGTGCTGGATGGGTTCGCGACAACGGCCGACGCCTACTGGCGATTGCTTGCCGAAAAGGATCTCAAAAACCGGTTGCGTGAGATTTTCTCCAGCTTCGATCCCGAAAATATGGATGAGCTGGCGGTGCGCGGCAGCCAGGCGCGTGCGGCGGTGATGGAAACGCCATTGCCCGAAGAGCTGTGCAGTGCGGTTATCGCGGCATACGCGCGGCTTTGCCAGCGCCTGGGGCGTGAGCCGGAACTGGCGGTGCGTTCCTCGGCAACGGCAGAGGATTTGCCGGAGGCCTCGTTCGCGGGCGCGGCGGAAACCTTTCTCAATGTGCGCGGGCGCGAAGGCCTGCTGAGCGCGGTGCACTTGTGTTTCGCCTCGCTGTTTACCGATCGCGCGATTAGCTACCGTGCCCGCATGGGCTATGATCAACTCAAGGTGGCGCTCTCGGTGGGTGTGATGCCGATGGTGCGCTCCGATAAGGCCAGCTCCGGCGTGATCTTTACGCTCGATACCGAAACCGGCTTCCGTGATGTCGTGGTGGTGACGAGCGCCTACGGCCTGGGCGAGTTTGTGGTGCAGGGCATCGTTACGCCCGACGAATGGATGGTATTCAAGCCTACGCTGGCGCAGGGGCTGCGTCCCATTATCGGTCGGCGACTGGGCTCGAAAGAGATGCGACTGATCTATGCCGACAGTGGCCGCGCCACCCGCAGTGAGCACGTTCCCATTGATGAGCGCCGCCGCTTCTCCCTCAGCGATGACGACGTGCTTGCGCTGGCGCGCTGGGCGTGTGTGATTGAAGAGCATTATTCAGCGCTCCGTAAACAGCCGCAGCCGATGGACATCGAGTGGGCCAAGGACGGTTTGACGGGCGAGCTGTTTATCGTGCAGGCGCGCCCGGAGACGGTCCATTCAGCGAAGCCGCGCACTGCCGCCGCTGAGCACTATTACTTGAAGGGTGCGACGGGCGCGGCGCTGGTGACAGGCCAGGCGGTGGGTGCAAAGATCGCCGCTGGCCGTGTGCGCATGGTGCGGGAAATTTCCAGTCTTTCCAGCGTGCAGCCCGGCGAAGTGCTCGTCGCCGAAAATACCGATCCTGACTGGGAGCCGGTGATGCGCAAGGTGGCCGCTATCGTCACCGATCAGGGCGGGCGCACTGCCCATGCCGCGATTGTCTCGCGTGAATTTGGATTGCCATGTATCGTGGGCACCGGCAATGCGACCCGTGTCCTGCAAGACGGTACCGATGTCACCGTTTCCTGCGCCGAGGGCGCGGAGGGGCACGTCTATGCCGGACACATCCCGTTCGAGATAGAACGCATCGACGCGGCGACCGTGCCCAAGACACGCACCGAGGTCATGCTCACCGTCGACGACCCCGGCCAGGCGCTGGCGCTGAGCGCCATTCCCAATGCGGGTGTCGGATTGGCGCGCACTGAATTCATCATCACCAACCACATAGGTATCCACCCCATGGCGCTGGCGCGCTATCCCAATCTCGCCGACCCGCAGGCCGTTACGGAGATCGGCGCGCGCATCGGGGAGGAAGACCCGTGCGAATTTTTTATACGGCGATTCAGTGAAGGCGTGGGCCGTATCGCTGCCGCCTTCTATCCCAAGCCGGTCATCGTTCGCACCAGTGATTTCAAGACCAACGAGTATGCGCAGCTTTTGGGCGGGCGCGAGTTCGAACCGGACGAGGAGAATCCGATGCTCGGCTTCCGTGGCGCATCGCGCTACTACGATCCGCGTTACGCCGACGGTTTTGCCCTCGAATGCGCGGCGCTGCTGCGCGTGCGGCGCGACATGGGACTGACCAACGTCAAGGTGATGATCCCCTTCTGCCGCACCGTGCAGGAAGGAAAGCGTGTGCTCGAGGTGATGGCGGCCAACGGCCTGCGCCAGGGCGAACAGGGCCTGGAGGTCTATGCCATGTGCGAGTTGCCTGCCAATGTCGTGCTTGCGGATGAGTTTCTGCGTGTCTTCGATGGTTATTCCATCGGCTCCAACGACCTGACGCAACTGGTGCTGGGGATTGACCGTGATTCCGGTACTATCGCGCACCTCTTCGACGAACGCAACGACGCGGTGCGCCGCATGATCGCCACTGCCATTGAGGCGGCTAAACGCGTCGGCAAGCCGATCGGCATTTGCGGGC
Source organism: Gammaproteobacteria bacterium (assembly GCA_046590885.1). Lineage (GTDB taxonomy): Bacteria > Pseudomonadota > Gammaproteobacteria > Ga007554. The sequence continues at coordinate 10,064 of JBKJTS010000180.1, read as the reverse complement.
AAGCGCCCTCCGATTACCCGGAATTCGCCGCCTGGCTCGTCGAACAGGGCATCAGCTCGATTTCGCTCAACCCGGATACCGCAATCAAAACCGCTCTCATTATTGCTGTGGCGGAGGGAGAAGCAGAATAAACTCCCAGTTCACCTCATTGCACCCTACTCGACCAAGAAATTTGACTAAACTGCCGCCCAGTTAAAAATCCTTCGATATTAGCAATCGTTGCCAGAAACAAACGATTAATCGCTTCCTGGCTGTTATAGGCGATGTGCGGGGTGATAATAACATTGTTATGCGCCAATAGCGCGCGATTGCAAGCGACAACAGCGTCATCCGTGAACGAGGTTTCTTGCGTAAAAAAATAACTTTCCGCCGCCAATACATCCAGCCCCGCATAACCCACAATAGCGTGATTCAATGCCCACAATAATGCATGGCAATCCACAATGTCGCCGCGCGCGGTATTTATCAAAATCACGCCTCTCTTCATTAGTTCAAACTCGCGTTGACCAAGAAAATGATATGTTGTGGGTGATAGCGGGCAATGCAAGCTAATAATGTCGGAGGAGGCTAGCAGCTCATCCCTCGTGACATAGGAAACTTGATATTGCTGACATAAAGTAAGATCAGGAGACGGATCGTATGCCAGTATAGACATATCAAAACCATGTCCAAGCCTGGCTACGCATCGCCCAATTTTTCCTGTTCCAATAATACCAAGCGTTTTTCCTGCCAGGTCGATACCTCGCAAGCTGGACGCAGAAAAATCGTTTTGCGAAGTGCGGCGTTGCGCGGTGACAATTTTTCGCGAAAGCGCCAATATGAGCGCGAAGGCATATTCGGCCACGGTGCTGTTCGCATAATCGGGCACATTACACACCGTAATCGCGTGATGGTGGCAATGCTCCAAATCGAGGTGATCATAGCCCGTCGAACGCGTGGCGACCAGGCGCACATTAGGCAAGGCAACTAACAGGTTTTTATCTACGCGCGAATGGACAGCCACTGACAATATGTCGATGTGTTGAATTTTCTCCAGAACCGATATAGCGGTTAGTGGAAGTATCTGAACTTGCCAATGGGCGGGACAGTGGCGGGACAGAAACTCCCTATCCGTTTCTTCCACCTCGACAAACGCAACACGTGGCTGACTTAATGTTGTTGGCATTGCTTTCCCTCGTTACTCGTTATGTGGCGCATTACTTCGCCCGCGACTTGCGCCGTGTCATGAGCCATTTCACCGCCATCGGCACACCCACCAGTGCGCCCAGCAGCAACCCGGCCCAGGCGATGCGCTCTGCGTTAGCCGAGGACATTTCGCTACCGAAATGCGCCAGTAGAAAGCTGGCGGGGATGATGCATGCCAGTGTCGCCAGCACAAAACGCCAAGGCTTTAACGCCGTTAACGCTGCTGCGTAACTCATGATGTCGAACGACACAAAGGGCAGCAGCCGCGACACAAACACTAACAGCATCAGTGCATTTTGCGACCCCAGCAAACCGACGTCTAGGCGCTCGCCCAGCCAGCGTTTGAGTGCTGCCGCACCCAGTTAACGTGCGATGGCAAACGCCAGTATAGCGCCCAACTCCGCGCCGATCACCACATATAGCGCGCCCCAGATGTGGCCATACAGCGCGCCCGAAGCGAGTGCTATGGGGATGGGCGTGACCACCACTGCCAGCGTCATCAGTGCCACCACGGCCAGCGGACCCCAGACACCCCATGCCTCAATGCGGGTGCTTATTGTGGCCGGAGTGAGCACGTTGGCATCCGCCAGATACCAAAACGCCGCGATGGACGCAATGAGTACGCCGATACCCAACACCCACTTAAACCACCATGTTGGAGCCGAGGAAACAGATATTGGGCAGCTCCAGCGGGTTCTGAACGTCGGCGGACGCGGTGTCGGCTTTTCTCTCCACGGGCAAGGATTCGCCGGTAAGCACCGACTGATTCAGGAACAAGTCCTTGGCGGAAAGCACCCTTACGTCGGCCGGGACCATGTCACCTGCAGCCAGCCAGATGATGTCGCCTGGCACCAGCATCTTGAGCGGCACTTCGGCTTTCTTGCCATCGCGCACCAATGTTGCGGTGTTGCTGACCATCGCTTTGAGTTTTTCAGCAGCATTATCGGCTCGTATCTCCTGGACAAAACGCAACACCACGCCCAGCACCACCATCACGAAAATGACCACGGTCGCGCGCAAATCACCGGTCAGAAAGGACAGCACGCCGAGCGCCGTGAGCAGGAGAACCAACGGGTTCTTGACGTTACTCAAGAGGCGCATCAGCGCCGACTGATGCTTCTCGCGGGCAATCTCGTTCAGCCCATACTGCTTCAAGCGCGCATCGGCTTCCGCCTGGCTTAAGCCGTCTGATCGTGATTCAAGCGCCCTCAGGACGGTCTCGGTATCGGTGCGTGCCTTTTCCAGTAATTGATCGGAAACATGCGCCCCGTTTCCGCCCGTGAAATTACCCGGACGCTGAGCTGGAATCATGGTGATCCTTGACAAACTCATTCACACCCCCGTTGCCTGCTGTTCGGAATCCATGACAGACCCGGGACACCGCCGATATCCAGAAACCCGCAAATTATTACAATTACAGTCGCTATCTTTATCGTCATCGTCTTTTCTTCCATCGATCGGGTCATCGCTGCCACAGGATATGCGCATCTTCCAGCGGAACCGCCACGTTGTCGCGGTGTGCTATCAGGCGCGCCGTATAGTCCGCCGCCGGGCGGGCTGCAGGCACCTCTGCGCGATAGGCGTAGCCGTTTATCGCCCCCACCAGTTGCCGCACGCGCACCATCTCCACGCGCTCCGCTGCGCCACCGTTAACGCCATTGGCATAAAGCTCGACCCGTACTGCCTGCGGGTCGAGGTCATCGAGATATATTTGAACCTCGAATACGTGCTGCTCGCCGTCGCTTTCAAGCTTCACTTCGCCGAAGCGTAGTGCGCTCCATTTTTGCTCCAGAGCATGCCGCCAATTAACCATATCCACGCCGATTGCGCCTTTATCGACAGCCCGCTCAAGGTAGGCTGAGGCCGCCGGGAGATAGTGTTGCTCGGTGTATTCGCACACCGCGCGGTTGGTGGAAAAGCGCGGCGTCAATTGTGCCATGCTTTCCCGCATCCGGTTCACCCAGGCAGCGGGAATGCCTTGCTCGTCACGCGTATAGAACTCGGGGATCACCTCGCGTTCGAGCAGCCCATACAAGGTTTCGGCTTCGATAGCGTCCCAGGCGGGATCACTATCATGTTCCTGACCATCCCCCAGCGCCCAGCCTACTTCCGGCGTATAGGCTTCCGCCCACCAGCCATCCAGTTCCGACAGATTGATGCCGCCATTGACCAGCACCTTCATGCCACTCGTTCCGCACGCTTCCCAGGGACGCCGCGGGGTGTTGAGCCAGACATCCACGCCCTGCACCAACTGCTCGGTCAAATGCATGTCGTAGTCACTGAGGAAGATCACATGAGAGCGCACTTCGGGCCGCCGGATGAAATGCATCCATTGCTGAATCAGTGCCTGCCCTGCCAGGTCTGCGGGATGGGCCTTGCCAGCCATGATGAGCTGTACCGGGCGTTGGGGATTAGTCAGCAGGCGCAGCAGCCGTTCAGGGTCATGCAGCAGCAGGTTCGGTCTCTTGTAGCTGGCAAAACGGCGTGCAAAACCCAGCGTCAGCGTATTGCTGTCAAACAGATGTTTCGACGCATCCACTGCCTCGGGCGTGCCGTCCGAGGCAGTTAATTCCCGGAACAGTCGCTCGCGGGCATATTCAACCAGCGTTTCTCGGGCGGCGCTGCGAAATTGCCACAGCCTGGCGTTGGCGACGTCCCGAATGCCTTGCTCCAGAGTTTCGATTCCACCCAGCCAGCGCTCTTTTCCGCAGGCTTCCGTCCACAGCGCATCGGCCGCTGCCGAATCCCAGGTGGGCATATGGACGCCGTTGGTCACATGTAAGATCGGGACTTCGTCGGTCGGCCAGTGTGGAAAAAGCGGCTCAAACAAATGTCGGCTCACCCGGCTATGCAAACGACTCACGCCATTCACCGCCCCGCTGCCGCGAATCGCCAGATAGGCCATGTTGAAAAGTTCCGACGCGTCATCCGGGTTCTGCCGGCCCAAGGCCAGCAAATCGTGGCGCCTTATACCGAGCTGCGCGTGTGCGTAACCACCGAGGTATTGCTCGATCAGCGCCGGAGCGAAGCGATCAAAACCGGCAGTCACCGCCGTGTGCGTGGTGAAGAGATTGCCCGCCCGGGTGACGGCCAGCGCGACCTCGAAGCTGCGCCCGGTTTCCTCCATGAAGCTTCGCGCGCGTTCCAGCACTGCGAAGGCCGCATGTCCTTCATTCAGGTGGCAGACTTCGGGCTGGATGCCGAGCGCCGCAAGCAGGCGCCATCCACCGATCCCGAGCAGCATTTCCTGTTTCAGGCGCAACTCCGGCCCGCCTCCGTACAGCTCGCTGGTAATGCCGCGATGCGCGGGGTAATTCGCTGCATCATTGCTGTCCAGCAGGTACAGCTTCACTCGACCGACCTGCACCTGCCAGGCGCGCAGCCAGACCGAGTAACCGGGCAAGGCGATCTCCAGGCGCAACCACTCCCCATCCGGTTTGCGCAGCGGCGTGATCGGCAACTGTCCGGGGTCATTATACGGAAACAGGGCCTGTTGCGCGCCGTCCTTGTCGATCACCTGGCGAAAATAGCCTTGCTGGTAGAGCAGCCCCACGCCGATCACCGGGATGCCCAAATCGCTGGCGGCCTTGAGTTGATCGCCAGCCACGTTACCCAGTCCGCCCGAGTAAATGGGCAAGGCTTCGCTCAGCATGAATTCCATACTGAAATAGGCAACACAGGTGAGCGCAGATTGCGGGTAGGTTTGCTGGAACCACGCGGGTGCTTCCGCCGCATTACGCCTGGCTCGCACCAGATCGTCAACGTTTTTGCGGAAAGCGGGGTCGGCTAAAACACGCTGGAGTTTCTCCCGTGACACCGTCTGCAACACGACCCAGGGGTTATGCGTGAGCTTCCACAGCACAGGATCCAGCTGCTGCCACACTTGATCGGTGGCATGATCCCACGCCGAACGCATATCCAGGGCAAGCTCGGCCAGGGAATCGAATCCTTCTATGTCCCTGGATAAAATACGCTGCTTCGGGCGACTGATTCGTACTTGTTCGCTCATAGCCTCTCCTTCAAACTTATCCCGGACACTATCCCTGGCTGCTGCGTGGGTGCCGCCAGCGCAGCAGCGACGATGGTCTGTGCCTCCGCCAGGATGCGGTGCAGGTGATCCGCGCCACGAAAACTCTCCACATAGATTTTGTAGATATCCTCGGTGTCTGATGGACGGGCAGCGAACCATCCATTCTCCGCAATCACCTTCAATCCGCCTAGGGGCGCGCCGTTGCCCGGCGCGTGGCTGAGTATGCTTTGAATCTTTTCGCCGGCGAGGTCCGTGGCTCGGACCTGTTGAGTTGTGAGGGTCGATAACATCGCTTTTTGCTCTGGCGTGGCGGGCGCTTCGAGCCGTTGGTAAACAGGCTCGCCGAACTCGCCCGCAAGCTCGCGATAGATTTCGCCGGGATCGCGGCCCATGCGCGCGGTGATCTCCGCCGCCAGCAGCGCCGGGGCGATGCCATCCTTGTCCGTCGTCCATACCGTGCCGTCGCGGCGAAGGAACGAGGCGCCCGCGCTTTCCTCGCCGCCAAAACCGAGCGAACTGTCGAGCAGGCCATCGACGAACCACTTGAATCCGACCGGCACTTCATAAAGTTGTCGGCCAAGTTTCTTGGTTATGCGATCGATCATCTGGCTGCTCACCACGGTCTTACCGACTGCCGCTGAGGTGCTCCACTTCGGCCGGTGTTGGAACAGGTAGAAGATGGTGACGCAAAGATAATGATTGGGTGGCAACAAGCCCGCGCTTGGTGTGACGATGCCATGCCGGTCATGGTCGGTGTCGCAAGCAAAGGCGATGCCGAAACGATCCTTCAGGTCGATCAAGCGCTGCATGGCGTAGGGCGAGGATGGATCCATGCGTATCTGTCCATCCCAATCCAGCGACATGAAGCGGAAGGTCGGATCGACCTCCTCACTAACAACCGTGAGATCCAAACGGTAGCGCTCGGCAATCCGCGCCCAATAGTGAACCCCGGCGCCGCCGAGTGGATCCACGCCCATGCGGATGTTAGCGCCGCGAATCGCATCCAGATCGAGCACGCTGCCGAGATCGTTCACATAAGCGTTTAGATAGTCGTAGTAGTGCGTCGTTGCAGCGCGCAGAGCCCGCTCGTAAGGGATTCTTTTCACACCCTGGAGATCGCTTTCGAGAAACGCATTAGCCCTGGCTTCGATCCAGCCGGTGACATCGGTATCCGCCGGCCCGCCGTTCGGCGGGTTGTACTTGAAGCCACCGCTGTCGGGCGGGTTGTGCGAAGGCGTAATGACAATGCCGTCGGCCAGTCCTTTATCGCGCCCTCGGTTGTAAGCGAGTATCGCGTGAGACACCACCGGCGTCGGAGTGTATTCATCGCCCTCGGCGATCATGATCTCCACACCATTGGCCGCCAGCACTTCGAGCGCGCTGGCAAACGCCGGCACGGAAAGCGCATGCGTGTCGATGCCGAGGAACAGCGGTCCATCGATACCCTGCTGCTTGCGGTACTGGCTAATGGCCTGACTGATGGCAAGAACGTGCCATTCGTTGAAACTCTTTTCGAACGCGGAACCGCGATGTCCCGAGGTGCCGAACGCGACCCTTTGTCCAGGCATCGATGGATCGGGGGTTTCCGTGTAGTAGGCGGTGACCAGTTTGGGTACGTTGACCAGCATCAACGGTTCGGCAGGTTTTCCTGCCAAAGGATTTATTTTCATTGTCGACTCTTTTACGCTACTCATTTGGTACCAGCAGAAGCGAGAAATTTAATCTTCGCGCATTACGCCCAAGCTTACGGCGAACCAGCCTTGTGGATCGGTCTAAGTGTGGACGACTTCGAAACGCCGCTATGCATCATGTTTTCCAAACACTCGACCGTGTACTTGTAAGCTTTAAAGCATATATTCCATCTCAGATGAACGCGAACCACGCGCGCGTGTTTGCCGCCTGCGTACTTTTCCATCCGCACCATGACGGGATACAGTTCCATGAGCTTGGCGCGCGCGTCATTCTCATTCTCGAAGGTCAAAATGTTGCCGTCAGCGCCGCGCACGTCGGACCAAACTCCATTTGAATCTTCTACCTCGATTTTGAACATCACCATTCTCTTCTCCGATTAAACAGTCACCTCCCGATGTTGCTGCGACATGGCCATACCGAATGTAAAGCGCTATTCATGATAGTAAATTGCAGACCTTGGGTAGCCCTAATGGCGCCTCGTATTTGGATGTCAATCCATCGTCAGGCCGGCAGTCTTGATCCGCCCCTTGAGGTGATCCACTTCCTCGATCAAGTCCGCCACCAAAGCAGCGAGTTCCGGCACTGCATCAAAGTCTCGCTCCAACTGCCGCATTCGTCGGGTACGGGTAAGATCTTTGCTGGTGAAGCGATAACTCGTCACCTGAATGGAGCCATCACCGAGGATACCTGCTTCGATCCGTTCCACTATCCATTGCGGCTCAACCGCGCAGGCCTGCGCCAGTTCTTCAAGGCTAAGGGCAACTTCATCCAGCAGGACGCCGGTCACAATGTCATCTTGCGTCATCGCTCATACTCCCGATTTCTGGCGTGGGTTGAAGGCCAACTCCCGCGCCATGGTTTCATACAGTTGGCGAGCCTTGTCGGTATCAGCAGGAGGCAACACCACTTCCAGCACCACATAGAGATCACCGGGCGGTTCTCCCGGAATGCCACGCCCTTTCAGGCGCAGCTTGCGACCGGATTGCGAACCGGCAGGCGCTTTCAGCTGCAACGTGCCGGAAGGCGTGGGCGTTTCGATTGCCGCGCCCAGAGCGGCTTCCCACGGGGTGACCGGAACGGTTTCATACACATCCCGTCCTTCCACGCGATAGCGCGGATCGGGACTGAAGTGCACTTCCAGATACAGGTCTCCCGCCGCCCCACTGCCCATGCCGGGACTGCCCTGACCCGTCAGGCGAACATGCTGGCCTGCTTTGACCCCCTTGGGAATTCGCACGTTGAGGGTGTGATCCTTGGACACGACGCGGCCCTGTTCGTCCACCTGGGGGGCGTGCAGGGTGATCGTCCGAGTCGCCCCGTGATAGGCATCTGCCAGGTCGATGAATATCTTGGCATGGCGATCTTCGCCATGCATCTGATAACCGCCGGCGCGCCTGCTGCGGCCCGCGTGACCAAACAAACTGGCGAAGAAGTCGCTGGCATCCCCCGTGTCCGCACCGGAAAAGCCGCCACCCGAAAACTCGTATCCCGCATCCCAGTCCGGTGGTGGCTGGAAATCCTGGCCCGCCTGATAACGGCTGCCCAACTGGTCATAGGCAGCACGTTTTTCCGGGTCGGACAGCACGGCGTTGGCCTCGTTGATGTCCTTCATGTGCTTGTCCGCATCCGGCTCCTTGCTGACATCCGGGTGATATTTGCGGGCCAGCTTGCGGTAGGCCTTCTTGATTTCGTCTGCTGTCGCGGTCTTGTCGACGCCGAGCATTTGGTAGTAATCCCTGAACTCCACTTTAACGGGCTCCTGTGTGTTGTCTTGAATATGGTGATTGGCTGCACCGAAGGGGCAATCAGCGCAAAGGCGCCGTTCGATAGAACAGCGGGGCAGCACTTTTTCAGAACATCCGGCGCACTAAAATAATATTCGCTTAAAACCGCGAAAAACTCCGCCGGGTTGGTAACGGCATAGGGATTGATGAAGGTTGATTTTCCTGCTGCCACAGCACAACCGCGCAATGCGCAGATCCCAATACTGTTCGATTAAGTGTATTTTCCCGCGACTTGTGGAAGCAGGAAGCGCTCAGGCAGGCCCAAGAAATACGCTATCCGAACAGTATTGGCGCAGGTTCCACCAAACGGCAGCGAATCGACCACGGCCACAGTCCAGCCTGCTGAGCGGCACGTCGACGCGACAACAGATCCAGTTGACCCGCTTCCGATCACGATCAAATCAAATGCTTGCATATCGACGTTTCCAGTAATGTTGAGATTCCGCCACTGCATCGGCCATAAGCAAAAATAGCCGCGGTAACACGTAATCAGAGCTGGGGATGAACGGGCGCGCTGCAGCCACGAACACCCAGCCTCGCATCGGCGCTGCGATCCATTTATGAACTTTCAAGCACTGCGGACATTGTCCGCCGCACGTTGAATATTGTATGTACGCTGGCGTACCTAAAACGGAAAAATGTGCGTTGTCAGCCAACTATAGATCAATACCACCAGAGCAAAAGCCGGTTCGAAAATTTAGCACCCGCATCCAGGCTGACGCGTATCACTTCTGCGCAACGGGGCGGACTACTTGTTCCCTTGCTGCGGCGACAACATGCGCCGGCGCGAAGCCGAAGTGCTGCGCAACGACCTTCATCGGCGCAGACAATCCGAAGGTATCCAGGCCCAGGATGCTTCCACCGAAACCGGTATAACGTTCCCACCCGAAGCTGGATGCCGCTTCGACGGCGACGCGCGCGGTGACCTCCGGCGGCAGTACGCTGTCGCGGTATTCCCGGCCTTGGCTCTCGAACAGTTCCCACGACGGCATGCTGATCACGCGCGCCTTGATTCCTAAGATCAGCTTCGATGTGATCGTTATCGAGCAGGCGAGCAGGAATACGACCTCGTCCGGCACCATCATTCCGTCTCCCCGGGCTTGGGGTTGTGCCAGCCTCCGTTCGCGGCGATGAGTGCATCCGCCTGTTTCGGACCCCAACTCCCGGGTTTGTACGGCGTGGCCCGGTGATGCTTCGTCAGCACAGGATCAACCACCGCCCAGGCGGCCTCAATACAATCCTCGCGGGCGAATAGCGCTCCTTCACCGGCGATGGCGTCGCCCAATAGGCGTTCGTATGGCGCTTGTTCCTCGGGCTGCTCGTCCAGCAGGAAGAGCTCGCGCTGGTCGCCGGTGAACTCCTTGCCTGCACGC
>JBKJTS010000215.1:0-4551 GCA_046590885.1 Gammaproteobacteria bacterium | reverse complement strand
GCCGTATCGTACCCAGCGGATCACCAAGGACAGTGCCCTCATCGAAGTCTGTGTGACCTCCACGGCGTTGGTGAATGAGACCGGACAAATGTATGCGATTGCAACCACAGAACGGATCCAAAAGGAGCAACAGCATGGTTCATCTCATTAAACATCCCCCAGAAGATGCCGTGTTGTCTCCCCCGCTGAGTGTTTCAGCACTAGGACTGCTACAGCAGGATGAGCCGAGCTTTTACGATGACACGCCGGAAAATTTTCGTACCCTCACCCCGGAAGCCGCCCAGCGCATGCTGCACAACCTGCGCGTGCATCAAATCGAGCTGGAGACGCAAAACGAAGAACTGCGTCGCACCCAAGTGGAATTGGAAACCGCACGAGCCCGCTATTTCGATCTCTACGACCTGGCGCCCGTCGGCTATTGCACAGTTAACGCGTCGGGATTGATCCTGCAAGCCAACCTTACCGCCGCGCTGTTGCTCGGCATGGATAGAGGCACCTTGGTCAAACAACCCCTCAGTCGCTTCATTTTCAAAGCCGATCAGGATAACTACTACCTGTGCCGCCGCCACTTGCTGGAAATCGACGCACCGCAGACCTGTGAAGTGCGGATGGTACAACATGACAGCACACCTATCTGGGTGCGTCTGGTGATTACGCAGGCACAGGACGACGACGGCGCACCACTGCTACGTATGGCATTAACCGATGTCACGCAGAGCACGCTGTTGACGATAGCGATGCAGGACAGCGAGACACGTTACCGCACGCTGAGCGAGGTGCTGCAAGCAAGAAACGTCGAGCTGGAGAGTGCCAGGGTGGTGGCGGATAAAGCCAACCGCGCCAAATCGGATTTCCTTTCGAGCATGAGCCATGAGCTGCGCACACCGCTCAGTGCGGTGCTTGGTTTTGCCCAACTCATTGAATCCGGCTCTCCACCGCCAACGCCCTCGCAGCAGCAATGCCTCGATCAGATTCTCAAGGCAGGATGGTACCTGCTGGAGCTGATCAACGAAGTCCTCGATCTTGCGCAGGTCGAGTCCGGCAAGTTATTGCTATCGCTGGAAACGGTATCACTGACCAAAGTCGTGCACGAATGCCAGACCATGATTGAACCGCTGGCACAAACGTACGGCATCCGCATGAACTTCCCCCAGCTCGAAACACCCTACTTTGTCAAGTCCGATTGGACACGGTTGAAGCAAGTGCTCATCAACCTTCTTTCCAATGCAATCAAATATAACAGGAAGAACGGAACGGTAGTCTTGGACTGCATCGTGAACACCCCAGGACGCATTCGCATTAGCGTCCGGGACACTGGCGAAGGATTGGCCCCAGAAAAACTGGCTCAGCTTTTCCAGTCATTTAATCGTCTCGGCATGGGAGGCACTGCGAAGGAAGGCACTGGCATCGGCCTGGTGGTGTGCAAGCGACTGGTCGAACTGATGGACGGTGTCATCGGCGTTGAAAGCACCGTAGGCGTGGGCAGTGTGTTCTGGGTCGAATTAAACCTGACGACGGAGGGACAACCCGCCGTTGAACCCACGGCGACTGCCCCAGCGCAAGTTCAAGCCGCTGCACAGGTGCGCACCCTTCTTTATATCGAGGATAACCCGGCCAACCTGATGTTGGTCGAGGACATCATCGCGCGCCGGCGCGATCTCCGTTTACTGAGCGCAACGGACGGTAGCCGTGGCATCGAGATTGCGCGCGCCGCCCAGCCGGATATCATCCTGATGGACATCAATTTGCCTGACATCAGCGGTATCGAGGCACTGAAAATCCTACGTGCCGACCCAGCCACAAGGCACATCCCGGTGGTTGCGCTCAGCGCCAACGCCATGCCTCGGGACATCGAGAAAGGCCTCGTAGCAGGATTTTTTCGTTACCTCACCAAGCCAATCAAGATCAACGAATTCACGGATACGCTGGACGCAACACTGAAGTTTACGCAAACAGTTTCTTCGACGATGCAGTAATAGCAGGAACCCAGTGATGGTAAGTACTACCGATATTCTTAACGCCAATATTCTGATTGTGGACGATCAGCAAGTCAATGTGCAATTGCTGGAACAAATGCTGTGTGATGCAGGTTACCAATGCGTCACGTCAACGATGGATCCACATACTGTCTGCGCACTGCATCGTGACAATCACTATGACCTGATTCTGCTTGATCTGCAGATGCCTGGCATGGATGGCTTTCAGGTGATGGAAGCCCTCAAGGAAATCGAAGACTATCTGCCGATCCTCGTGATGACGGCTCAACCGGATCACAAGCTGCGAGCGCTGATGACGGGTGCGAAGGATTTCGTTACTAAACCGTTTGATCTCGTCGAAGTCAAGGCGCGCATACGCAACATGCTGGAAGTGCGGCTGCTGTACAAAAAACTCGAGCATTACAATCATGCACTGGAATCCCTGGCGCTGCATGATGCGCTAACCGGGCTGCCGAATAGACGCCTTTTAATGGACAGGCTGTCGCTGGCCATCTCCCATGCGCACAGAAGCAAGCACATGATGGGCGTCATGTTTCTGGATTTGGATGGGTTCAAACAGATCAACGATACCTTGGGTCATAGTGCGGGTGACACGTTGCTGCGGATGGTCGCCGATCGCCTGGTGGCTGCTGTACGTCAAGAGGATACGGTGGCGCGGTTGGGTGGCGACGAATTCGTGATCGTGCTGTGGGAATTAACTCACGCCGAGGGTGTGGCCACGCTAGTGTCAAAAATGGTGCGGGCCATGTCACAACCTTATAGCATTGAAGGCCGCGACGTAAACCTGACTGTCAGCGTCGGTGTGAGTATTTATCCCATGCATGGCGAGGGCGTGGAGACACTGATGAAGAGCGCGGATCAGGCCCTGTATGAAGCTAAGCGCACCGGCAAGAACGATTACCGCATTGCTGCGCATAATGATTTACTGGCGGAAGCCCATAATTCTTAGTGTAAATGAAAAAACAGGACAGTACGATGATTAGTGAACAGGAAATTCTTAATGCCAGTATTCTGATCGTAGATGATCAGCAAACCAATGTGCAATTGCTGGAGCAAATGCTGCGGGAAGCGGGCTATCAGCACATGACGTCGACGATGAATCCGTTGTCCGTCTGCGCGCTACATCGTGACAACACCTATGACCTGATTCTGCTTGATCTGCAGATGCCCGTCATGGATGGCTTTCAGGTAATGGAAGGTCTCAAGGAAAGCGAAACCAATGGTTATAGCCCGATACTTGTGATCACAGCACAACCGGAACACAAGCTGCGGGCGCTGGCCGCCGGTGCGAAGGATTTCGTCGCCAAACCTTTTGATCTGGTAGAAATCAAAACTCGTATCCATAACATGTTAGAAGTGCGGCTGCTCTACAAAAAACTCGAACAATACAATCAAGTGCTGGAAAAAACGGTGCTGGAACGCACCACTGAATTGCGTGAAAGCGAAGCACGTTTTCGCCGTTTAACAGAGTTAGCATCAGATTGGTACTGGGAGCAGGATGAGAACGGGCATTTCACCAAGATTTATGGCCCGGTGCTGCAGATGCTGGGCATTCAGGTCGATTCCTTGCTTGGCGAAAGCAATGAATCGTTGGTGGTGCGCTGGAATGAGACCGAGCGCGCGGCACTTAAAGCGCACCTGACAGCACGGCGACCATTTCTGGATTTTGTCTACAGCCGGATTAATGCTGATGGTGCCCATCAATATTTTCAGGTAAGCGGGGAGCCGATGTTCAACGCATCTGGCCGTTTTACTGGCTATCGTGGCGTGGGGCGGGACATTACCGATATCATGCGTGATGCCGCTCACCCGCCTATGGTATAAATAGGCGTTACGCGCCTAAGCCCTTGCAAATGTTCACGCTCTCTCATCGCTAGTGCCGTGCGCATTCTGTCGGGAACTTTCCCCTACGTAATACCCATCTTCCATGTCTCAAAAAATAGCCATTTCTGGCTACTACTGCTCCTCTGCCGGATGGGAGGGTCCTCCGGGTAGAGCGATATGCAGATTACGCGTCTCGCACCCCAATGATAAGGTACTATTGCTCTAACAAAGAGTGACTTATTACCACGTTGCGCACTAAAATACCCCACTGGCTCTCCAATGGATTTGCTAGACCTTATTATCCCGAACGAAATGAGGGATGACATAAAAAACCCCGCAGCTCGCCTGTCAAGAATAACGAGTCTCCAGGCCATGCACTACTTCTGGTGCTGCGGAATTTTTTATTAATTGCAAAACATTAAAACAGTTCAACAACATAAAGATTTCACTCTACGGTCGAAATGACACCACGCCACACATTTGCGATGCCAAGGTTGCTTTACACTTTCATTTTGTATTTGCTCACGCCGCTGGTGCTACTACGTCTGGGATGGCGTGGACTGCGCGCCCCTGCGTATTGGCGGCGCTGGCCCGAACGGTTTGGTTTTTTTGCGCCGTGCAAGGATGCACAAGTGCTGCGACCGCAGGATGCGGAAGAGCAGCCGCCGTGCAAGGATGCACAAGTGTCGCCAGAGGGTCGCTCCAACGCATCCTGCGTTCGCGACACTCG
>JBKJTS010000281.1:0-4411 GCA_046590885.1 Gammaproteobacteria bacterium | reverse complement strand
CAAGTGCTCGCTAAAGGTACGGAGGAAGAATTACTGTACCGGGATCTGCGCCGTGACGTAGTGCAGGGTGTAGTGCGGCGTTTGAGTACGGTGAAACGGTGAGGGCTGGTTTGATCCTGGAAACGGCAGTTGACCGCTATGTTGCATGATTAACTTCCTGTTTCCAATATGTCTTAGGAGGTAAAAATAATTGACAGAGTCAAAGCATCTGGGCGCTCCTTATTCAATAATCTGGGAGTACTACGAGTGCTTGAGGCGCCAAATAAATAGAATTCCAGAAAATGAGAATGATAGGACACAAAAGCAAGAACTTGTACTAGCTCTCTTTCTTTCGGTGTCTGTAGTTGAGGCGTTTATTAATGCGTTTTTCCGTGTTCTCGTAGAAGAGGATAGCTTCAGGATTCACAGAGATCAGTTGCTGAAAGACGTCAGGAACCGAATCTCCTTGGAGAGCAAATTACAGAAATGGCCAAAGAAGGTGCTTGGTAAGCAACTGGACTTTGATGCACAAAATGTAAGAATGTTTGTGAACCTAAAGAATCACAGAAATGCTCTTATGCACTTCGTATCTTCACATGAAAGCATTGAGCTGCCGGGGGCCGTCTACATTCATGGGTTGGCGGATTTGTCGGCTTTGAACGCATTGTCTCTGCCTTTGACTGTCGAATACCCAAATGTAATTAGAAATTTCTCATATGAAATATTTTTGGCCCGCGACATTAGTAGGGAAAACTTGCCACATGCGTTTCTTCAGTGGTTCGGGGAGCCACCTTCCGCCCCGGCGTTCACGGCCTTATCTTATTGATATGAGCTTGGCAAATTGTCTTATGGCACAACTACAATAACTTGAGAATATATGAAGAGCGTTGATCTATTTGCAGGTGCGGACGGCCTGTTGGTAATGAAGAGAAATATCCGGTTTTTGTTAGACGAATTTTCGAAACGCTTTATCTCTGGCCCTAATTTTCCGAGTGGCAAGAGCAACTCGATAGCGCCGTTAAAAGGGTTCTCTGGGTAAGTTAAAAGGATCTAACAATTCATTCAACAGAACTCGCCAAAGGCGGTGCGTCGGTTACTCAAACGTTGTGCCCCGAAGGCAGGCTTAGCGCTCATAACTTATGGATTCACCCCTTTGGCCATCCCGTCCAAGTGCTGTATCTGGGATGATGGGCAGGTTAAGTTGCCGCAAGCTACCTGAAATTAACTTCACGAATTGAACAATGAAACTTAAGACTGACCAACTCAAAAGTCACTTCGCTAAATCTCAGCCTGGTGGCATGGCGCCAGTTTACCTGGTGGGGGGTGACGAGCCGCTGCAGGTAGGTGAGGCGTGTGATGCGATTCGCGCCCGCGCCCGCGAGCTGGGATATGGTGGGCGTGAAGTGATGTACGTCGAAACCAGCTTCGACTGGGGAGCGTTACATGCAGCGGCCAACAGCTTGTCGCTGTTCAGCGAGCGACGCATTATCGAATTGCGTCTGCCCACTGGCAAAGCGGGCGATGCGGGCAGCAAAGCTTTAGTGGAATATGCGCAACGTCCGGCGGATGATGCGGTGTTGCTGGTGATCACTGGCAAACTCGATAAAGCGGTGATGTCCAGTAAGTGGGTAGGGGCGCTGGACAAGGTAGGGGTGGTCATGCAGGTGTGGCCTGTCGAAGTGCGGCAGTTGCCTGCCTGGATTACCCAGCGGATGCGTGCCAGGGGCATGCAGCCTGATGCCGAAGCGGCATCACTGTTGGCAGAACGTGTGGAAGGGAATTTACTCGCCGCTGCCCAAGAGATTGAAAAGCTATTTTTGTTGCATGGCCCAGTATCGATTAATGTTCATGCGATTGCCGAAGCGGTAGTGGACAGCGCACGATTTGATGTCTATGGTTTGGTGGACAGTGCGCTGGTGGGTGATGCCGCACGGACTGCACGCATGCTGCATGGCCTGCGCGGTGAAGGCATCGAACCCGTGTTGGTACTGTGGGCACTGGCCCGTGAGATTCGCAGCCTTGCGCAAATGGCTTATGAAATACATGCGGGTACTGCCATGGATCAAGTGCTGACAGTGCACCGTGTATGGGATGTACGCAAACCACTGATTAAAAGCGGACTGAAACGTAATACGCTAATGCAGTGGCAAGCCATGCTGCGTCACGCCGGTCAGATAGACCGCATCATTAAAGGGGTGATGCCAGGCAATGCCTGGGATGAAATGTTGCAGCTCATACTTTGGATGGCGGGAGCACGTTTTTCCGGGGAATCAACAACAACACTGGTTCGGTAGGCAAGAGTTATATTCAGGCAGCCTAAAGAAAAAGGCACGTCTTTGCGTTCTGCCCCTATTGTCTGCCGTGGGCCGCGATATCTTGGGTACGATTATTCCTGGCTTCTGGCGGTTATGCTGCCATTTTATAAGAGTGATAATGTGCTATTCTTATAGAGTCTTGACTCAAATATAGGATGTGATCTTGTGGTGACTGCACGGGTAGGCAGCCACCTCATAAAGCGAGGCCAATGAACTTATGACCATGAATAAAGATGTTACGCTGCAAGATTACATGTTAGACGTGGGGCGGCGCGCCAAGGCTGCTGCGCGTCAATTGAGCCGTGCTGACACGGGCGCCAAAAATGCGGCACTACGCGCCATCGCAGATGCGTTGCAGGAGCAGGCGCAGGTATTGATGAACGTCAATATTAAAGATTTGCAGGCGGGCAAGGAAAATGGTCTGGATGCGGCGATGCTGGATCGCTTAACGCTCAACGAGCCGCGCATTGCGCTGATGGCCGAAGGCCTGCGCCAGATCGCAGCACTGGCGGATCCCGTCGGTGAAATCACTGGTTTGAAATATCAACCGTCCGGTATTCAAGTCGGGCACATGCGCGTGCCATTGGGTGTTATCGGCATCATTTTTGAGTCGCGGCCAAATGTCACGGCCGATTCCGCTGCGCTGTGCCTGAAATCGGGCAATGCCGCCATTCTGCGCGGCGGTTCCGAAGCGATTCATTCCAACAAGGCGATTGCCGTGTGCATCCAGGCTGGCTTGAGCCGCGCTGGGTTGCCGGCCGACGCCGTGCAGGTGGTAGAAACCACCGATCGTGCCGCAGTCGGCGAGCTGATCCGCATGCGCGAATACGTGGACGTGATCGTGCCGCGCGGCGGCAAGGGGTTGATTGAGCGCGTTGCCAAAGAGGCACTGGTGCCGGTGATCAAGCACCTGGACGGCATTTGCCATGTTTACATCGACGACAAAGCTGATTTCGACAAGGCCATCAAGGTGGCCTACAACGCCAAAACGCAGCGTTACGGCACCTGCAACACCATGGAAACCTTGTTGGTGGCAAACGGCATTGCGGCGCGTGTGTTGCCGGAGCTGGCGCGCAAGTATCAAGAGGTGGGCGTAGAGCTGCGCGGTTGCACACGTACGCGCGATATTCTACCCGGGTGCAAGCTTGCTACTGAAGAGGACTGGAAAACCGAATATCTTGCGCCGATCCTGTCGATACGCGTGGTGGCAGGCCTGGATGAAGCCATCGACCATATTCAGACCTACAGTTCCGCGCACACCGATTCCATCGTCACCGAAGACTTTAGCCGCGCGCGACGTTTCTTGCGCGAGGTTGATTCCGGCTCAGTCATGGTGAATGCCTCCACCCGGCTTGCCGATGGTTTCGAATATGGCTTAGGCGCCGAGATTGGAATCAGTAACGACAAGCTGCATGTGCGTGGCCCGGTGGGTCTGGAAGGACTCACCAGCCAGAAATTTGTCGTGCTGGGTGATGGACATGTCAGAACGTAGCGCGATTTTGCTACGCTTTGTCTACTGGTCCCGGCTCCCCATTCCACGCACTCTGCACACATGATCGGCATTTTTGGCGGCACGTTTGACCCCATTCACATTGGTCATTTGCGCGCGGTGCTGGATATTCGTCAGGATCTGGCGCTGGACGAAGTACGGCTGATCCCCTGTAATATTTCCCCACAGCGCGGCGCACCAATCGCCAGTGGCGCGCAACGCCTCGCCATGCTCCAAGCCGCCATTCTGGGTGAGCCCGGCTTGCGTGTGGATGATCGTGAGCTGAGCCGCGCCGCGCCCTCGTATACAGTAGACACACTATTCTCGCTACGCGCTGAACTGGGTGACACCCCGCTGTGCCTGATCATGGGCATGGATTCTTTTCTCAGTCTGAATACCTGGCATCGCTGGCGTGACATCATCACTTTAGCGCATGTTGTAGTTATGACGCGTCCCGGGTGGTTACCGCCAGAACACGGTGACGTGGCGGCATTGGTAACGCAACAGGCTGTGCATGCCCCGGCACTATTGCGCAGCAAAGCGGCGGGGCTTGTTTTATTGCGGCCAGTGTCGCCACTGGATATCTCCGCATCACGCATTCGCGCGGCTGTTCAGGCGGGCAAAAGCG
>JBKJTS010000270.1:0-5351 GCA_046590885.1 Gammaproteobacteria bacterium | reverse complement strand
CATGAAACGCGTCAACCCTGCTGACAAAGAACCAGCCTTGGCCTCCAGCCCATCTGAGATCACCAGAAAAGCATTGGAAGTAAATAGACTGGACATGGCCTGCTTGTAAGTTTCCAGTTGCTGATACGCAGCTTTGATAGTGGCGTTTTCATCGGTTGCATTTTTCAGCTCGATCACTACCAGCGGAATACCGTTCACGAATAGCACCAGATCGGGCCGCTTGTTCTGGTGCCCCCCACCATTTGAATGGCCGATCACCGTGAATTGATTGGCGACGACGAACTCGTTGTTCTCCGGGCGAGCGAAGTCGATCAGCCACACCCGCTCGCCGCGCTCATCGCCATCCTTGTGGGTGGACACAGGCACACCCTCGGTGAGCAAACGATGGAACGCCTCGTTGTTCGCCAGCAGCTCGGGCGAACTGATGCGTTGCACCTCTTTCAGTGCTGCTTGCAACAACGCAGGCGATAGCTTGGAGTTAATGCGCTTGAGTGCAGACTCTAGCCGCCCAACCAACAACACCTCGTCATAGCGGCTGCGCTCCTGTCTATCGCCATCGGGCGCGATGTCCGGCGCATGGATGGTGTCGTAACCCAGGCGCACGAACAGCTTGATGGCGAAATCTTCGATGGCGGATTCGGTGAGTTTAGACATAGTAGGTATCTTCCTGCCATCGCTGCGGGTTGGTTTGGATATATTCCGCGATTTTTAAATGAGCCGCTTCATCGCGGATGATGTGCTCATAATAATTTCGCTGCCACAATTTTGCCGAAAATGGTTGCCAGCCATTCTGCTTAACGCCATTCGCATATCTTTTGGTGGTCATAGTTTTGAACCGATGCACCACATCAGGCAACGAAAGCCGCGTATGAACATCCCGCCGAAATTGCGTAGGGGCAGGCCCCCGTGCCTGCCCTTGTTCTCCCCGTGCCTGCCCTTCATCGCCCGGTGAAAAATTAACATCAGGGCAACCACGGGGGGTTGCCCCTACGAGGGTAACGATGCCGTGGATGTGGTTAGGCATGACAACAAATTCATCAATTTCAACGCCCTCATAATGAGCAGGAATTTCACCCCAGGTAGCGGATAGCATTTTACCTGCGTCGTTTAAATTCATTACGCCATTGTCAACATATCCGAACAAGCATTGTCTGCCTTGCGTGCAAATCGTCACGAAATACAACCCTGCCTGCGAATAATCATATCCGCGCAAGCGGATGGATTTACGGTGGTGGATGTCAGGGTTGAAAGTCATTATTTCGGCGGTTCCAGTTTTTTTGTGCGCCCCAATTGTTTGGCATTTTTATTGGTGATGACTTTCTTTCCTGTCTTCGACTCAATCTCCTTGCGCGCATTCCCCGCCACCTCGCCGCCTTGACGGGCAACCACCCGGTTCTCATCCAGGGTTTGCGGCGCTTTTTCCTTCGATATTTCCGTGGTTGTCACTTCCGCCAGCATATTCAACACCAATTCAAGATTGGTCATATTGTCGCGGAGATTTTCCTTCTTCAGCCCTTTGTGGTGCTTGTATCCCTTGGCCGAAAGGCCGCTCCAGGCGCGGGTAATTTCATCGGTGAGAATGGCAAACTCCTGACCTTTACTTACCCCGCGCTGCTCCCATTCATCCGTCAGCTCCTTGCGCACCTCAATGCTTTTCAGGCGCTGATTGATCCACTCTTTGGAATATCCCTTGGCGAGATACGTCTCCAGCGCCCGGTCTATGGACAGCTCCGGGTCTTCGTTTTCCTCCAGCCGCTCATAACCCACCTGCGCCAACCACAACTTGAAAGGCTCCGCACGCGGTGAGGGAATCGACTGAATCAAACGTAGCAAGGCTTCGGTACTGGCCACATCGGTGAGGTAGGATTTGCCGTCCGCCGAAAGCATTTTCAGTTGGCTACAATTTGTAGCCAACTGGCTGCCCTCTTTTTTCAGGCGCGTTTTTAGCACGCTCCAGTATTTTCTGGGGTTAACACTCCCGCTTAGCGCGCCCACCACATCAATGACACTAAAAAACCACTGCTCCTGTTCCACGTCCCAGTGGCTGCGGATTTCCTGGCTTTGAAACAGCTTGACGTTGCTCATGCGGCCTCCTCGTCCAAAGCCACCCGCACTGCGCCGCTCATCAGCTTGGGGAGCAGGGTGTCGCGGAGGGTTGAGAGGGTGCGAATTTTCGCAATATTCGTTTTTAACTTAGCAAGAAGTGGGGTGCAATATTTATTGAAATCGGCGATTTTGTTAGCGGGAGAAAGTTTTATTTCCTCGGACAGTGCTATGTCTCGGTTGAGACCTGGCACAGCTGAATCTGAGTTTTCAAAGTTCAATGTCTTAAGCAGGAAATACTCATAAAACAAGCCAGCTGATGCTGTTTTTGGTTTTATGTAATACGTCGTATCAATTGGAAAAAAACTCTCAAAAAGATAGTTCACTTTTCCAAGTGTTCCCTTTCTGCCGATAACAATTCCTGGCCCTTCGACGAAATACTCCGAATGATAGCCAACGATTCCACTTGATCCGACAACCGGAAATCCAAAGCCTGTTCTGATTTCATCCTTCAATGCTTTTCCATAAACAAGGTCTAAGACATCGCCTAACTTCCCATCTTCCCAATCCTCCCCCGCCTCTTCCACGAACCACTGGCGGAACAGGGTTGCGGCCATGGCTTCGAGGGTTTGGTTCTGGCGGTGCAGCAGGTCGATTTTGTCGTCGAGGCTGCTTAGTACGGCGGAGATGGCTTTTTGTTCGGGGAGATCAGGCAACAAAAATGGATATTCTCTAATTGTTTTGAGAGATACATTTTTTATTGTCGTTCCATGTGCGAATTCGCTGATATATGTTTGAAAATTATTTCTGGTCACAACATATTGAATAAATTTTCGATCAACATTTGTCTTGACATTAAAATAGCAAGCGCTCTTGCCTAAGAAGCATTTTTCATTATTATATATTCCTATGTTCCCTATGGTTCCATTTATGGAAACTAAAACTGTTCGATCATTTAGATTCTTCTTATACTTTTCATATTCGTCTTTGCTTGCTCTTCTAGTGCTTTCTTTTATTACTATTTTTCCGTTACTTAAATTATTGCCATTTATGAAGTAATACTCCCCTTTATCATCATACTCTGGCGTTCCATGCAGACCATCCCCAAGAATAGAAACAACATCTTGCAACATCACCTCTTGCCACTCGCTCATGCCCGCACCTTCGCCAAATTCTCGGCAATGGCCTTATTCAGCACCCCCTTTTCCTGCAACTGCGCTTCGCAATGACGCGCCTTATTCATCCTGCTCTCCTTCGCGCTGAAACTCCAGCCGCGCTTTGGCCTCGATCATGGCTTTGTGCAGTTTGGCTTGCAGGGCTTCTTTGGGCGGGAGTTGCAGCCAGTATTCGGCGACGTGGATGTGGTCGGGTTCCAGGTCCATCAGCTCCACGACTTCGGCATCTTTGTCGCTGCACAGTATGATGGCGATGGGTGGCTGTTCGCCCGGCTGTTTTTCGTGCTTGGCCAGCCATTTCAAATACAGTTCGACTTGACCTTTGTATTCGGCCTTGAATTCGCCCAGCTTGAGTTCGATCAGCACCAGCCGCTGCAGTTTGCGGTGATAGAAGAGCAGGTCGATGTAGTAGTCGTTGCCGCCGATCTGGATGCGTTTCTGGCGGCTCATAAAGGCGAAGTCGCTGCCCAGCTCAAGGATAAAACGTTCCAGTTCCATAAGAATGGCTTGTTCCAGATTTTTTTCGGTGAAGTTGTCCTTCAGGTCGAGAAAATCCAGCAGATAAGGATCTTTCAGAAACAAGGCGGGGCTGGCTTCGGCTGGGTGTTGTTGCAGTTGCGCGAGTTCATGGGTGATAACGGTTTCGGGTTGTTTCGAGATAGCGGTGCGTTCAAACAGCATGCTGTTCATGCGCTCGCGCAGGGTGCGCACAGACCACCGGGCATCGGTGCACAGGCGGAGGTAAAACTCGCGCTTGATCTCATCTTCGATCTTGATGATTTCTACAAAGTGCGACCAGCTCAATTGTTGCGACACTGTCGCAACAATTGAGCTATCAGGAAGGCAGGCATAAAACTTCGTCATGCGAGTGAGGCTGGAATGGCTGAATCCATTTCCATATTTACGAGTCAGCCGCTCAGCCAGTTGTTTGAGAACACCGGCCCCGTACCGCGCCCGACCTTCATCCAACACCTCGGTTTTGATGGTCTTGCCGATTTTCCAATAGGTCAGCACCAGTGCCTGATTAACCTGCGTCAGCACATGAGCTTTGGACGTTTCGATGAGTTGGCTGATGTTTTGATAAAGAGCATCTGCCGAATTTGAAACAATGGCTGGTTGATTTTTTTTAGTCATACCTGCACCTTCGCTAGATTCTCGACAATGGCTTTGTTCAGCTTCGCCTCTTCCAGCAACTGCACCTCGAACTCCGCCTTCAGCGCGGCAAAACGTTCGGCAAAATTAAAATCGTCATCTTCATCCGGCAGGCCGACATAACGCCCCGGTGTCAGCACATAGTCCAGTTCGGCAACGCGAGAAATCGGCACCGAGGCACAAAAACCGGGGATGTCCGCATACGTAGGGGCAACCCTCCGTGGTTGCCCTTCATTTTGTGGTTGTCCAACGTCTGGGTAGGCGGCAAAATCAGGGCAACCACGGAGGGTTGTCCCTACAACATTTGCCCTAACATCTGGGCAGGCACGGGGGCCTGCCCCTACGTCATTTGTCCCAACATTATTTTTCCCCGCATCACCCGTGCGCCATGCGTGGTAGGTGGCGGCGATTTGCTGGATATCTTCTGCGCTGAGTTCCTTGGTGCGTCGGTTGATGAGGTGGCCGAGGTTGCGCGCATCGATGAACAGGATTTCGTTTTTGCGCTGATGGCCGTTATTACGGGCGCGGTTCATGAACCACAGACCCGCCGGAATCTGGGTGTTGAGGAACAGCTTGGCGGGCAGGTTGACGATACAGTCGATCAGGTTGCCGTCACGAATGAGTGCCTTGCGTATCTCGCCTTCGCCGCTGGTCTTGCTGGTGAGTGCGCCTTTGGCCAGCACTACACCCGCGATGCCGTTGGGTGACAGGTGATAAACAAAGTGCTGCAACCACGCGAAGTTGGCATTGCCCGCAGGTGGTGTGCCGTATTTCCAGCGACCATCGGTGCGTAGTAATTCGCCGCTCCAGTCGCTGACGTTAAACGGCGGGTTGGCGATAATGTAATCGGCCTTGAGGTCTTTGTGGGCGTCATTGAGAAACGAGCCTTCGTTGTTCCATTTCACCTGCGAGGCATCGATACCGCGTATGGCGAGGTTCATCTTGGCCAGCCGCCAGGTGGTCTGGTTGCTTTCCTGCCCG
>JBKJTS010000266.1:0-7657 GCA_046590885.1 Gammaproteobacteria bacterium | reverse complement strand
ATGCGTGACATGGGCATTGGCATAGCTCACTCGCGTTTCACTCCATGCTGCAAAACGCATAAACCACATGAAGCGGCGCCACTTTGCCACAGATAACCAGATTCGTTCAATGGCCAGGGCCAGTAATACTTCAAAAAATGCCATGGTTAATCCTGTCCTAGTAAATCATGAAAATGTTGCCAGACAAAGGCCGGTCCAGGGTCTGTCTTACGGCCAGGCGCAATGTCGCAATGCCCGACAATACGCTGCACACTAATGGCAGGATAAGCCACCATAATGGCGCGTGCAGTTTCGGTAAGCCCCCTATACTGCGCATCTGTATATGGCTGGTCGTCACACCCTTCGAGCTCAATACCAATAGAAAAATCATTGCACTGTTCGCGTCCATCAAAACACGATTGCCCAGCGTGCCAGGCACGCTGTTGAAATGGCACATATTGAACGATTTCACCACTGCGTCGGATCACCACATGTGCTGACACACGCAGGTCTTTAATTTCTTCAAAATAAGGATGGGCGGTAGCGTCCAGGGTATTGGTAAACAAGGCCTCGATACCCCGTCCGCCAAACTCACCTGGTGGCAGACTAATGCCATGCACCACCAGTAAATCAATCACGATCCCAGGGAGCCGCTCATCACAATTGGGTGATACTACCCGACGCGCGCCTTCCAACCATCCCGTAGTTTGATCAACTTTCATAAGGGGTGCTTGTAACATTTCCGGATCAAGATTAATCAAATGTTCCATGCCATCCTGTGCTATTAAATGGCTCTATGGTCAGGTGTTATAAACATGGCATCACCGTAGCTGAAAAACCGGTAGCCGTGCATTATCGCATGCTGGTAAGCTTTCATCACCTGTGGATACCCACCAAAGGCACATACCAGCATCAATAGAGTCGATTCCGGTAAATGAAAATTGGTAATCAAGGCATCCACGCTCACAAAACGGTAGCCAGGGTAGATAAAAATTCGGGTATCCCCTTCAAAAGCTTCAATCACCCCATTCCGTGATGCACTTTCCAGGCTACGTACTGCCGTTGTGCCTACTGCAATGACACGCCCCCCTCGAGCGCGGGTGGCGCGCACCTGCTCACATACTGCCGCGCTCACGTGTACATATTCCGCATGCATGATGTGTTCTTCAATTCGTCCGGCGCGCACTGGCCGAAAGGTGCCTGCCCCAATATGCAGCGTAACATAGGCGCTCTGCACTCCCATGGCGCTGATCTGCTCTAGTAATGGCTGATCAAAATGTAAGCCCGCCGTGGGGGCAGCAACAGCTCCTGGATGCCGCGCATACACGGTTTGATAGCGTTCCTGATCTTCACTCAAATCTGACTGGAACGGCCGGTGAATATATGGGGGTAATGGCACATGGCCAATCTGTTCGAGAATTTCCAGGATTGAGCGCGGATCCGCTCCTGAATTGGCTTCGCAGTTATCTCCCGTGCTATAAAAACGCAGTTCAAATAAATCATCATGGCGCCCTAACACTTCCGCTTCAACACCGTTAAAAATCAGCCGCCCCCCTGCACGTGGTGCTTTGCTGGCACGCACTTGAGCCAAGAGCCGACATTGATCCAGAATGCGCTCCACCAATACTTCCACCTTGCCGCCACTGGATTTTACCCCCAAAAGTCGTGCAGGTATTACCCGTGTGTCGTTGAATATCAACAAATCCAACGGAGACAAAAGTCCTTTTAAATCAAAAAATTGCAAGTCTTTGAGAGCGCTGTTAGCCCCATTGAGAGATAATAGCCGACTGGTGCCACGTACCGCAGGCGGGTGCTGGGCGATCAAATCGGAAGGTAAATCGTAGGAGAAATCGCTGCGGTGCATGGTTGCTTAT
This sequence comes from Gammaproteobacteria bacterium, assembly GCA_046590885.1. Lineage (GTDB taxonomy): Bacteria > Pseudomonadota > Gammaproteobacteria > Ga007554. Next base: position 5,804 of record JBKJTS010000266.1, on the reverse strand, counting down.
AATATCAGCTTTACCCGCATGTTTTATAAATTCATACCCTGATCATCCAAGTATTTAAAAATGACGACTCTCACCCGCTGCGAGTAAGATTGAAGGTGCAAACCTCAAAATGCCACAAGATGTATCTTGCCGATTTGGCAAAATGCTTTATACTCTTGGGCTTCATACGTGATGCTGGCCGGGATGGCGGAACTGGTAGACGCGCCAGACTCAAAATCTGGTAACTGTGAGGTTGTGGGAGTTCGATTCTCCCTCTCGGCACCACATCACGCAAGTAGCCCCCCTTTCTTGGCACTATTTTTGCTGCCTTTAATCTCAGATGCTGATAAAATTTTCACAATTAGAATAGTAACCTTTCAGCCGCTTGGGATGAACCTTATTAAGTTCTAGTACCGGTACCCTTAACATAAATTATCCTGAATATTTGGAGTCACTATGCCGGGCATACGTTATACATTGGAAATCCAACCCCATATTCCTCAGCGCCTGAACGGCCTGATCGAACTTTCCAATGATCTGCTGTATAGCTGGGATCGAGAAGTACGCGCGCTGTTTGCTCAATTGGATAATACCCTGTGGGAAGCATCTGGTCACAACCCCAAGCTTTTTTTGCGCAGGGTGTCGCAGCAGCGGCTGGAAGACGCCGTGCAGGACCGCATCTTCATGGAAAACTATCACCGTGCGATGTCGTCGTATAATAGTTATCACCGTGATGAACACAAGATCAACATCAACCAGTATCTGGATGCCAAAACTGATCTGGTTGCTTATTTTTGTGCAGAGTTTGGCTTTCATGAAAGTCTGCCGATTTATTCCGGTGGCTTAGGCATTCTGGCGGGTGACCATTGCAAAGCTGCCAGTGACCTGGGTGTGCCCTTTATCGCTGTCGGCCTACTATACCGGCAAGGTTATTTTACCCAGACTATTGATCACCAAGGCGCGCAAATCGCACACTATACGCCTACAAACTTTGCTAATCTGCCGATTTTCCCTGCCCAGGACAAGAAGGGGAATGCTCTTTATGTGCATGTAGAATTACCGGGGCGCAGCGTCAGGCTCAAGGTATGGAAAGCCAAAGCCGGACACATCACCCTGTACCTGCTTGACTGTGATTTGCCTGAAAATGCCGAGCATGATCGCACCATTACTTATCACCTTTACGGCGGCAATACCGAAACTCGCATCCAGCAGGAAATCGTGTTGGGCATTGGCGGCGTGCGTGCCCTGCGTGCCTTGGAACTGCAGCCCACTGTTTGGCACATTAACGAAGGCCATTCTGCATTTCAGATTCTGGAGCGTTGTCGTGAGCGAGTACAACATGGCTGGGATTTTGACAGCGCGCTGGAATGTATTGCAGCGTGTACAGTATTTACTACGCATACGCCAGTACCGGCGGGCCATGATATATTTGATCATCACATGGTCATCAACTATTTCAAAGAATATGTCGAACATATAAAGACTCCCCTCGACAATTTTTTGCAACTGGGCTCAAGCCCCAGTAGTCAAGGTGGCTTTAACATGACAGCCTTGGCGTTGCGCGGTTCACGTTTTCATAACGGCGTGAGTCGCATTCATGGCAACATGGCCTCGCACATGGAAGGTTACATATGGCCACAGGTGCCCCATGATGAAAATCCCATTGGTTATGTGACCAATGGCGTGCATGTGCCAACTTTTCTGGCGCGTGAATGGAGCAATTTATTCGATATACACCTGGGCGGAAAGTGGCGCGGCGAATTGCGCAATCCTGATTTCTGGCAGCATATTGACGATATCCCCAATCACAGCTACTGGAGTTTGCGTCAATCACTTAAATCACAACTGATGAGCGATGTGCGACGCCGCACTCTGGTGCAATACCGGCGCAATGGTTGCAGTGCGATGCAAATCGAGCGTTTAACTCGGCACCTGCAACCACATAATATTGATACGCTGGTATTGGGATTTGCACGCCGCTTTGCTACGTATAAACGTGCCACGTTGTTATTTTCCGACCCGGAGCGCCTGGCGCGCATACTCAACAATGAGCAGCGTCCGGTGATACTGATCTTTGCCGGCAAGGCACATCCGCGTGATCTACCGGGACAACAGTTCATTCAAACCATCCATAGCTTGTCACGTCGTCCCGAGTTTGAAGGACGAGTCCTGATGCTGGAAGGGTATGATCTTGCCCTCGCCCGTAAATTGGTGGCGGGTGTGGATGTATGGATCAATACACCAGAATATCCACTGGAAGCCAGCGGCACATCAGGACAAAAAGCCGGGCTCAATGGCATCATCAATTTGAGTGTACTGGATGGCTGGTGGGGAGAAGGCTATAACGGCGAAAATGGATGGGCCATTACGCCGCACGGCCCAAACGATAACTCCCCTCATGGCACTGGTTACAATGCCGAAAGCCGTGACCGTGAAGAAGCCCAGGAACTTCTTGATCTGTTAGAAAAAGAAGTGGTGCCGTTATATTATCAGCGCAACGGCCACGGCTATTCGGAAGGTTGGGTAAATCTATCCAAAGCCTCCATGAAATCCATCATGCCGCGCTTTAACTCGCAACGCATGGTGATGGATTATGTAACCCATTATTACGCACCTGCCAATCAGCATGGCAAAATCCTGTCTGAGAATAATGGGGCGGCCGCGACGAAACTTGCTGGATGGAAGAAAAAAGTGGCCCACGCCTGGCCCCAGGTGCGCGTAAGCCGCATTGACAATGTAATACAGGAAATTAAAGCGGGCGACTGCCTGTCTATTCGCGCCGCGGCGCTATTAGGAGGGCTTAGTGCGGTAGATGTATGTGTAGAATGTCTATTGGGAACAACCTCAGACACCGGTGAATTCATGGTTCATGAACGTCACCCCCTGCTTGGTACACAGTCTGGAAGCGGTGGCGAAATAAAATTTGAACTGGATGTATGCCCAAAACTCTCCGGGCTGCAACACTACAAGCTGCGCATTTATCCATGCCACACCTTGCTTGCACATCCGTTTGAAACGGGGTGCATGATTTGGTTTTAGTGAACAGAAATTTTACGGCGGTATTATATTGTCGGGATAGAGAATATGAGGAAATTTAATATTTATTTATCGTAAAATAACAATTACTTATAATAAGTATTATTGCGGATATAAAACCCATACTTCTGGACATTCTTTAAAACCCGCAAATATCAGCCAAGCTAGCCGCGGCTGGTTTTTGCAATCTTATTAAAAGCCAGGGTGTGAGTATGTGGCGATGTTCAATGATATAACCATGAACATCGCCATAACTCCATCCAGTATGTCACGCCAGCTCAGCACCATGCTGGTGTAGACTATGCGGGTGAAGATCGAAAAGGATCCAAGGCAGGAGGCAAGCCCAAGATAGGCTGTCGGGTATAGGAAAAGCAGCTCACAACCTGCCGTACATCTCCACCATACGCCGCAAGCGTGCGGCCAGGTCAATGGGCACTTGATCCCAGGTATAGCGCCAGCCCCAGTTGCCCTGCGGGGTGCCGGGCAGATTCATGCGGTGCTCGGCGTCGAGTCTTAATGCATCCTGCATGGGAATGATTGCTAGAAACGCTACAGAAGCAAGCGCGCTGCGTATCAGTGGTAAAGGCATGGACTCCAGCGGTTTGGCCAAATATTCCAGGATATAATTCTGAGCTGGATAAGATAATGCCTGGAACCAGCCAAGAGAGGTATTGTTGTCGTGCGTACCGGTATATACCACGCTGTCTTGTTTGTGGTTGTGTGGAAGGTAAGGATTGGTTGGACCACCCTCAAACGCAAATTGTAAAATCTTCATACCAGGTAAATTATATTTTTCGCGTAAGGCCTCAACTTCCGGGGTAATAATGCCCAAGTCTTCTGCTACCAGCGGCAATGCCGTAAATTTCTCCTGTAATACGCTAAATAAGGCATCACCGGGAACCTTAACCCAACAACCTCCTTCGGCGGTGGGGTTTTGGGCGGGAATTTCCCAGCATGCCTCAAAGCCACGGAAATGATCAATCCGCACTAAATCAAATAAGGCAAACTGGGTGGTCATACGCTCTATCCACCACTGAAAACCATCCGCCTGCATCCGCGCCCATTCATAATGCGGATTCCCCCAACGCTGTCCCGTTGCCGAAAAGTAATCGGGCGGCACACCCGCCACCACCAACGGATACCCTGATGGATCCAGCTTGAAGTAATGTCGGTGCATCCATACATCAGCACTGTCATGGGCAACGAAAATAGGCACATCACCAAACATGAGAATGCCACGTTCATTGGCATACTGTTTGAGAGCAAACCACTGGCGGGAAAATATAAATTGCTCAAAACAAATTTGTTCTATTACGTCAGTAAGACGGCTATGTGCTTCTTCTAAAGCCTGCGGTGCACGATCCCGCAATTCCACTGGCCAGTCGAGCCATGAACGACCGGCATTTTCCTGTCGCACCGCAGCATACAGGGCGAAATCTTGCAACCAATGCTGTTGTTGAACCCTGAACGTCATAAACGCAGCGCGGTCTTCTGCGCTGGCGAACCGCGTAAATCCCTGGTACGCCTGCGACAGGCGAGCGCTACGATACGATGATGAAGATTGTGGTGTTACATTATTTTCTGGTAGCAGCCACCCGTTTTGTACCAGCATGTCGAGACTGATCAGACGTGGGTTACCCGCATGAACAGACGTGCATTGATAAGGCGAACCATCATCATGCGTAGGACCTAATGGCAACATTTGCCAAATGGTCATGCCGCACGCGGCTAGAAAATCGATGAAGCGAAATGCATCTGCACCAAAATCGCCATTGTCTCCACTATCTAATCCAGTGGCAGCATTGACATCCCCAGGCAAAGACGTGGGATGCAACAACATACCTGCCCTGCGTCGATCTCTACTTAGCTTAAAGGAAGCGCTTGGCACCGATACATCTTGCATTAAGAATGTGCCTGACTTTTCTTCAAGGGGCTGTCTGCCCTGGTCGCATTACTCCACCCATTTGTGGCGCGCCTCCACCATGAGAAAGTGCCCGGGACAGATATTCGGGTGGATCCACATTCAACATTTGATAAAGGTTAGCAAGATGACGGCGATATAGGCGTTCAAAATCACTCACGGTATCTGCTGGATTATAATCACCAAACCACCAAAACCAATCTGAACCTTCACAGATTGCCAATTGTTGTTCCGCACGCGCAAGCTGCACGGCAGTTAATTTTTTACTGGCAACCACTTTATCAAACGCGCGTTTGGCGTCACTCAACATACCCCATCCACGATTTTTGTCAGGGCTGCCAATCCATGTAGAAAAGGTACCATACACCCAACTACCGGCCACCAGATCAGACATTGGCCGCACAGTTGCCTCATCATCCAGACAGCCAGAAAATGTTGTTAACGCAATGCCCGGGTGTTCTGCCAGGCGGCGATACAAAGCACTTAAGAAATAATAGCCATTTTCCGGGTAATATTCCCAGGCATTTTCGCCATCGAGAATAATGGAAACAACACTGTCTGTTCCGGTTGATGCGGTTGAGATATTTTCCAGGTGGTGTATAAGATTGGCGACTGCATCGTCAGCATGCCAGTCTGAATAGGTAAAGCCAATTAAATCTGAAAGTCCATCATCACGAAAAAAGCATGCCACTTTATTTTCCGGCGGCAATGATTCCAAACGATAGGGATGATGTATGCCTAATACAGGTTCGGCAGTTACATTCCGGTGTGGTGCCAAAGCCAACGCAGCTTTCGAGTACGCCAAACTGTGATGCATAACGCTGCCACCGCTGGCAACCCAACGAAAACCACTTTCGCCTAACAGCTT
>JBKJTS010000151.1:0-7127 GCA_046590885.1 Gammaproteobacteria bacterium | reverse complement strand
CCCTCGGCGCATAGTGGTACACGGCGGCCATCCCCCCGATCACGCCGAGCTGCTCGAGCGCAGGCAGTACAGCATAGCCTTCGGTTGGATGAAGATTCCCGCTCGACGGATTGGCGCGCAACGGCCACGTGGTATCGCCGACTTGCTTCCATGCCGTCAGCGATAGTGCGTACCGGAAAAAGAGCGAGACCGACGCCAACGACAGTGGCATAGTCGGCACGATCGCGCTCGCATAGAGCTGCCAATAGGGTAGCGGGCGGCCCGCTTTAGGCAGGGGGAGGCGAACCAGATCCGCTCCCGCGTAGCGCCGAAACGGATCGGGCTGCGTCGCCCAGTCCATGTAGCCAAGCGCGGCGGCGTAGCGGTGGACGTGGTGTTTGGTCCGCTCGTGGTAGGCGGCGACCACCTCTTCGGCAGAGGCCTCTCCCTGGCCGATCAGTTTTCGAAGAATCACGACGAGCAGCTGTAATACGACAATCCACCGACATCAAAGAACTCTGACGGCTTCAGCCTATAGTATTTCCCCTCCACGTCCTTAGCCTGCTCGGCGTATGGCTGTGTCATGACTTCCTGCAGCTCTCGAATTAGGGAGTAGTTCCCAGCAGTCGCTTGCTGATACGCAGGCACAAGGAACCACTCGCGCAAACTGTATTTTGGGTTGACGAGTTTCATCTGCCTAGAGAGCTCCTCACGGGAGCGGGGCGGAGTAGCATTCGCGTCGGTCGTGCTGGCGCTGCCGATGAGCGATTTCCATTTTGTGAGCCACTCTGACCAGCGCTTGTCCATTCCTTCGGCATCCATCTCATACGTCGGGTGCATTGAAGCCATGGCGCGCTTCGAGTCCTTGTAGAAGCTTTTTTTGAGTGGGCCAATGTCGTCAGGTACCATCGAGAGCTCGCGGAAGAAGATGATGTAATCGACAGGAGTTTGCACCATGAGCATTTCAAGCTCACTGAACAAAGCCGCGTGAAAAGTGCCGAGTCCAAGTTTGGCAGCCCACATCTTCTCCATTTCCGTTTGCATCACTTTCGAAAAGCCACTTCGAATCTCATCAAACTGTCGCAGATAGTCCTGATGCGACGTCAGTGATGCCAGCAACGGCCGCAACGCCGTGCAAAACATGTGGAAGTTGCGTTCCGCTGCCACTGGTTGGTTCAGGAACGAGAAGTGATGTCCGCCCCCCGTCCATGGCTGGTAGTGCGGGTCGAACACTTCGCAGAATCCGAATGGACCGTAGTCGAGGGTGTAGCCACCGGCCGCGCAGTTGTCGCTGTTGAAGTTGCCCTGGCAGTAGCCGACGCGGATCCAGTTCGCCACCAGCGACGTAAGGCGGCTGCGGAACTCGTGCGCGAGCAACACCACTTGTTCGGCGGTGGTTAGTTTCTTGTCGATGACGTCACCGTACTCACGATCGATCGAGTGCAACACAATCTTCTCGAGCTCCTCCATCGCTTTCGGGTGTTCCTTCTTGCGGGCACGGCGACCGAAGAGCTCGAGTTGGCCGACCCGAATGAACGACGGTGCGACGCGCGTCGAGATGGCGACTGCCTCCGATATAAGCATGTCGGGATCCTTCGAGCGCGAGCCTTCCGAGTACCACGGCCGCTTGACCTTCTCCGTTTTTGAAACGTATAAACTCAGAGACCGTGACGTTGGAACGAAGAGCGCGTGCATGTGCTCCTGTGCCAGGAATTCCCGGACACTCGACCGCAGGACGGCGCGACCATCCGCCCCACGGCAGTATGGCGTCCGGCCGCCACCTTTTAGCTGCATTTCCCAGCGTCGACCGTTGATAACGGCCTCAAGCACGGAAACTGCGCGACCGTCGCCGTATCCATTGCCGGTGTGGAACGGGCACTGCTGGTAGTATTCGATGCCGTAGATGGAAAGTGCGTATCCACACGCCCAACCAACCTTGCGCATCGGCTCCGGAACGTGGGAGAGGTCGCCGGAAAACATGCGGACGAAGTCGGTCGACTGTGCCATGCTGTCGGCGAAGCCAAGTTCGCGAAAAAAGTTTTTGCTGTGCGCGATGTACTCGGGGTCTGTGATTGGCGTGGGATTGACAGGGACATAGTGGCCCGTGAAAACTTGTCGCGGCGCGTGGTCGGCTCCGTTTACTTTCGCGTCAGGATCGCAGTTGAGCGTGTCCATGAGCGAGTAATTTGCCAACTTTGCGAGATCGTCGAGCGTCGCGACGGTTGGGGAGGTTTCTTGCAGCGGTCGATTTGTCATAGCTCTACTCATAGCGCGGGTAGAACAGCTGCTTTCCCGCTGCGTGGTTCGTCATATCCACAATTTCCGCGATTTTCTGGGCGACCCTTTTTAGCATGACTTCGAATCTCTGCCTCAGTGTCACCTGAGAGGACGCGCACCTTGGCAGCCGCCGTTCATGGTGATGAAAAGCTTTTTTTTGCCGGACGTCCACAATCGAAATCTTCCGGCTGTGATTGGCGATTGAACGCTTGATCCCCTTGTCCAGCAGTTCCTGAATCGCCGTATTAAGTTCTGCATTTGACCTTCCTTGCGTGCCGGTGGGGGCATGTATCGCCAAGATCGCCGGCACGCCAGTCAGCATGCGCATCTGTTTTCCTCCAATCGAGACCCCCTATTAGCACCTTACCACCATCAAATATGACGTGGTGCGGCCGAAGATCATGACCCAAACGGAGAATTGGGTCTTGGCAATCTATTATTTTCCGCGCGCCTTCACATCCGCACGCTTGCCGTAAGGCGTTTGGAGTAGCTGTTCTCTATATTCGTCCGCGTTCTTAATACGCGGCCATGTAGAATTGAGGAGCGCTAGCCACTCTTGCTCGTCCATGAATGGCGCGAGCTCTATTAAAAGGGGCAATGCTTGCGCATCCCCTGTTTGGCTTATAAAGCCTTTCGCATCCGCATAAGACAAATTATTGAGGTGTCCGATCATGGTTCGCCATCCCTAAAAGGTCAGTAGATTGATTCTACCTGAAAGAGGCTCACGAAGAAAAGAATGGGGGTTTATTGAGCCGGTAAGCATGCACTGAGTAAATAATGGTGTCTGACCACATTATTTTTTTCAGTTCAAATTTTGATTGTTTCATCGATGCTCTTCTGCCGCATTACGAAAAGCTAAGGAGCAGCGCAGCTGGCCGCTTGAGCGCCGGTTATGCCGCAGCTTCGTCTGGAAGCTTCCAACCGGGAAACACCAGGACGCCGGGATGGCATTTAAGCGCCGAGGCCAGAATTTTTGCCCGCTCAACACCCAATCGGACACGATCATTTTCAATCGCCGAAATAGTGGCTTGGGAAATTCCAGTAAGCTGGGCGAGTTGGTTCTGACTCAATTCCTGGAGATCGCGAATAATACGTACCGACTCACCAACCGAGACGGTAATGCGTTGTTTGGCTGGGCGATAGTCTTTCATTTTATGGTTTCCGATAATCGTGTGCAGTTATAGACGCGACCTGAAACAGAAGATCCTCTGGAACAATGCGGTAGATCCCGCACCATTGAAGCCCAACTCTGGAAGTGCGCTAGCCCCGCCATTCACCGGAAAGAGCTTCATCATGAAACCCTTTGATCAGGCGGAGCCCAAGTGGGCCAGATATTGTGGCGATGTCTTTCCATTTCTCGTATCGCTTGAGAATATCTGTCGGGGTTGCTTTAACCTATTTTTCGGCCCGACGGTACTCTTCCATGCCCCACATGCCATATATGGTTATTCTATTATGGCATGTCAATACCGTAAGTCGCTATTGCAGCATAACGAGGCGGTGGAAAAACCTGATTTTCGCAAAAAAACACATCGTAATTTATTGATTTATAGTGTGATGATCTTGGCATTTTGAGTTTTTCTACAGCCTCAACGTAAAATTAAGGGCATGCCAATGATGAGACCAAAACAACGCCCCTGCGCTGATAACATCCGTGAGCCTGCAAATGTCTCGCTAAGGCGTGGCCCCTGGAATGCAATGTTAGGCTGTGGCCAATTTAAGTTTCCCAACTCTTTTCAAATCAACGTGTTTTCGTGCCAGCCAGAGGTCATGATAGTCCTGCATGGCAAGCCAGCTCTCGGCTGTGCGGCCAATGGCTTTAGAGAGCCGAAGCGCCATTTCTGGCGTAATGCGACTCGTGCCTTTGAGAATGCGGCTAAGCGTGGATGGAGAAACATCTAGCTTTGAAGCAAGTTCGCGGCCACTGACGCCATTAGGTTCCAAATAGATTTCGGTGATGAACTCACCGGGGTGGGGTGGGTTGTGCATAGTCATTAGTGATAGTCCTCATAGTCTAAGACGTAAGCATTTCCGTCATTAAACTCAAATGTTAAGCGCCAATTTCCATTGACAGAAATAGCCCAACGGCCGCGCATTGTGCCTTTGAGAGGATGAAGCGCAAAGCCTGAGATGTCCATGTCGTCAATCGACTGCGCGGTATCAAGCGCAGCCAGTTGCATTCGGAGCCGCTTAGCCTGGCTGGATTGAATCCCGACTGTGCTCCCAGTTTCAAAGAGTTTTCGTAGACCCTTGTGACGAAATGACTTGATCATGGCACAACATACCATGTTGCGCATCACGCTACAATAGCGTCCAACGAGGTTGTAGAAACCCACTGATTTTCGCCAAAAAAAACATCGTAACTTATTGATTTATAGCATGGCGATTTTGGAATTTTGGATTTTTCTACAGCCTCAACGAGACTGTTGAAAAACCCATTTTTCAATCATCATCACACCCTGATATATTCAATCATATATTTTTTTATGCGAAGTTCACTCTATTTTATCATTTTCATTTTAGTCGCCCATCTGGCGCATCCAAAACTCACGCCGGGTTCCCCGTTGCCTTCTTCATGTCCAGGCAAATCGATGTAACTTGAAGATATTATGCACCATCGTCATCCATTGCCACTGTGTGTTCACTTTATCCTTGCCACGCAAGCTGAATCGCTTGATGCCAATCATGGCAGTGATGTTGGCAAACACCGGCTCAACTATGCCTAATCGTCGGCTGTAGGTGGCACGGCCTTCGTCGGAATCGATTTTTTGTTTCATGCGCTCGATCACACCCGTATTTCGTTCTGGGATGGTGCCGATGAGAACATGGATCTGACGCGGTGTCGGTTGATTTTCATTTTTTAAACATTGTCCTTTTAACGAACAAACTGAACAGTCTTTTTCGTAGGCTTTGAACTGCATAAATCGGTTATGACTGATGGTGACATTGGCGTCTTTTAACCCCATCGCATATCCTGCCGGACAGACACAGGTTTGTTGGTCTAGATCAACGCTAAAGTCAGCGAGACCAAAACGCACTTTAGATTTTAACCGGTCTTTAGGTTTGTGTTCTTTATAGTCCTTGAAACGCGGATCACGCGAGCGGAATCCTGTGTCGGCAATATATCCGTCGATTCGGTTTTCCTCTAAATACTCCAGCGCCTTTTGATTGTGGTAGCCGCTATCGACCGCCACTTTCGCCTTCGCCATGACGTCGGTGTTATCGGTGTTAAGATTGGCACGAAGTCCTTCGATGGTCGGCTCAAGTAAACCGTGCTCTTGGCCTTGCCCATAGGCTTGTGCTTGCACAATCACTTGATGCTTAGCATCCACTGCAACAACGCCGGTATAGCCTTGCAGCACGCCATGACTGGTTTTCATTTTGGCACTCTCATTGTCGGTGATATTGCTTTTGATCACTTTGCCACTCACACCTTTGCGGTCTGCGTGGGTTTTAAGAAATCGGTCGATCTTTTGGCTCGCACGATCGAGCTTTTCTTTTTGTTTGATCTCGCGGGCGATGACATCCTCATCACGCGTCTGGGTGTCGGTGTGACGGTGTTTCTCTAATATATAATCGACCGCCTTGTCGATCTTGGCTTTTTTCTTTTTTAACTCGTCGTGGGTGCCGCTCCACTCTTTAGAGGCGTTGCTCGGAAGTTTGCACCCGTCGATAGCAAACATTTCCTTACCAATTAATCCCTCTGCATCGCAAATTAGCAGTACTTGTTGGAATAAGCTTGCGATTTCTTTTTTCGAAGAAGAAATAAAATTCGCAAACGTGGTGTAATCCGGCTGACTGTCTGCTGAGATGGCCATGAATAACACATTTTCGCGGCATAACCGTTCGATTTGGCGACTGCTGGTGATGCCACGGGAATACGCCAGTAAAACAATTTTCAGAAGTATCGCTGGATCGTAGGCAGGGCGACCGGTATCGTCGTTGTTATACCGCGTGTGGAAAACGGTGAGATCAAGTTTTTCATCTATTAGATACATCAACGACGATTCAAAGGTGCCAGGCAATATTTGTTTGGCGTAGGATACCGCCAGCATTTTCATTTGATCGTAGTTGTAATCAATAAACTTTGGCATCGGCACTCTTCCTCATCGTTGAGTAAGATTACTTTAGCAGGTTTTTTAGGTTATTCAACAGCTTCAACGTTCAAGGTAACCGGCGCTGCGCGGCTTCATCGCGCAGCGTCCGTGTTGACCGCAGGGTTAGGCAATGCAGCATCCCCACTGGGGGCGGACTCGATACGCTTGGCGAGCGCCATCATTCTAGGCAGAAGTTTTTCAGACGCGAGACTTACGCCTTCGGTGATGCTATCTACACGATGTTCAATTTCATCAATTCTTCCAGCACCGAGAGTTAAAGGAAATTTCGACAGTGTTGAGGAGATTGAATCTAAGCAGGACTTCAACTCAGCAATCGTTGCGCTGCCCTCCTTGAGGAAGGAAGTATCCTGTGCCCATGTGGTTTCTTCATCAGTGCAGAGTTGATCAAGTTGTCTAGCGCAGCGCTCGTATTGGGATAAGTCGAATTGAATCTTCCACATCAGACCAGATAGTTTTGTTCGAATACTGGCAAGTCGTTGAAGTTGATTAGCTCGGCGGGTGGTAACGCCTGTATGCAACGACAATACCAAGCTAAGAACTGCTATTAGAAGGGCAAGAACTGGCGTGGTGATTTCCATTGGCATTGCCTAACGTGGAGCTAACCGGCAGGCCGATTTTGGCTTGTCCGAGTTGAGCGTAGGGTTAGGAAACATTAGTAGACCGTCCGTAAAAACGCATAGATAGCGAGGCTAATAAATGCTGCACAAAATGAAACAACTGCTATTACAACATTAACAGCAACAACAGGGTCAG
>JBKJTS010000141.1:0-10165 GCA_046590885.1 Gammaproteobacteria bacterium | reverse complement strand
AGCTTTTTCATTTTACGCATCGCCGGCGTAGCACAGTTGGTAGAGCAACTGATTTGTAATCAGTAGGTCGGGGGTTCGATTCCCTCCGCCGGCACCAATTAATCAATTAGTTAAGATAAATACCCCAGATTAAATTTTTCCATGTAGACACCATGTAGACAACCCGGCGTTGGCTGTTGTTGAAAAGAATGATTGGACATTTGTATTGCTCCGCGCCGGAGAATGCGTTTAGAATGCACAATCCTTTGGTTTGTGGCTCGAATCTGAGCGGGCCACGTGTTAGAAAACTAAAAATTTCCTGCTTCCATCAACATTTTCAATGCTAAATCTCACTTTAGCCAATTGTGCAGTGTCCATGATTTTTCAGTTAGAGCTCACATATTGGTGGACGCATGCTCATTTTGCCAGCGATAATCAAAATTTTACTGGCAACCCCCTTGAGTTCTAAAAAATAGTGCTCGATAATACCCATAACAAAACCCGCCAAGCCTATACCCTTTGGGGCACGCTCAAACCGGCGGGTTACTTTTTTCTGGGGTTGTGATGCATTTCAGTAAATCCCCCAAAACTATTCAGGAGCAGCTCAACCTTTTAGAAACGCGTGGCATGACGATTACCGACCGTGAAAACGCCATGCACTACCTGAAGCATCTCAATTATTACCGTCTGCGGGGTTATTGGTTACCACTGGAGACGGACCTGCAAAGCCACCAGTTCAAGCCAGGGATTAGGTTTGAAGATGTGTTGAATCTTTACATTTTCGACCGGGAACTGCGCCTGCTGCTGATAGATGCAGTGGAGCGAGTCGAAGTTTCACTGCGCACCCAATGGGCCTATCACCTTGCCCACCAACATGGAGCACATGCGTATCTTGAAGCCGGATTGAGCAAGAATAAGCATTGGCATGAAAGCAATCTTGCTTCTCTAAACAAAGAGCTGGAACGATCGGACGAGGTATTTGTCGGTCACTATAACAACAAATACAGCCACCCCGCCACCCCGCCCATTTGGGCCGTATGTGAAGTCATGTCGCTGGGGCAGTTATCCCGCTGGATCAAGAGTCTGAAACCCGCCGATACACGGGCCGCCATATCCAGAACCTATCAGCTTTCTGACAAGGTGCTGGAAAGCTTCGTAGAACACCTGGCCTACATCCGTAATGTTTGTGCCCACCATAGCCGCTTGTGGAATAGGCGCATGACTAAAACCATGGAACTGCCACGCACCAAACCCATGGGGCTTTATCAAAATTTCAATCCCGCACAAGATAGGAAACTTTATAACACGTTGGTGATGATTGCTTACTTCATGGACTTGATCAGCCCCAACCATCATTGGAAAGTACGCCTCAAAGCGTTGATTAACAATCACGTCATCGACACCAGTGCAATGGGTTTCCCAAGCAATTGGCACGCTCTACCGATATGGAAACAGTAAAACAAAAGGACATTGAAGCATATTCATGCCTATTCTTGATTGGTTGAACAAAGGTGAAGCAGTTAAGATCGCCAAGCTTGTTCCTTACCGCCTGCTGCAAGGGGTGAAGGGTCTCTCCTATGGTGATGCCGACACCGAGAACATGTTAATACAAGGCGACAACCTGGAGGCGCTCAAGGCGCTGCTGCCGCTCTATGCCGGCAAGGTGAAGTGCATCTACATCGACCCGCCCTATAACACCAAGTCAGCCTTTGAACACTACGACGACAACCTGGAGCATAGCCAGTGGTTGTGCATGATCTACCCACGGCTGGAGCTGTTGCGGGAGCTACTGGCGGAGGATGGCAGTATCTGGGTGTCTATTGATGACAACGAAGCCCATTATCTGAAGGTGATGATGGATGAGGTGTTTGGGCGTTCTAATTTCATTTCTACTGTCGTTTGGCAAAGCAGGTATTCAAGATCAAATGATGCCAGCCTCTCTCTATCACACAACTTTCTTCATGTATATTCACCTGACCCTGAGAAATGGAAAGTTGTACGAAACCGCCTGGACAGAACACAAGAACAAAACAATCAATACAAAAATCCTGACAATGACTCCCAAGGGCCTTGGCGCGCTATACCTTGGGATGCCCCAAATCTTAGGCCAAATCTAACATATCCAATCACTACGCCGGCAGGCACTGTAAGAATGCCCCCAGAAGGTCGTTGCTGGTCCAGAACAGAAGATCAGTGGCTCGAAATTGTTAAAAAGGGACGGGCATATTTTGGAAAATCAGGCACAGGGGCCCCTTCGTTCAAGCAATATCTTAGTGAAGCATCTGCCATTGTCCCCAATACATGGTGGGGACATGAAGATGCGGGGCATACTGACGAAGCAAAAAAAGAACTGCATGTCCTATTCGGTAAAGAGAATGCATTTTCGACCCCTAAACCTGAACGTCTCATCAAGAGAGTCCTTCAAATTGCCACTAATGAAGGCGATCTTGTTCTCGATTCCTTCCTCGGCTCAGGCACCACCGCTGCCGTCGCTCACAAAATGGGCCGCCGTTACATCGGCATCGAGATGGGCGAACATGCGGAGACGCATTGCCAGCCACGTCTGAAAAAAGTAGTGGATGGTGAACAGGGCGGCATATCCAAAACAGTTGGCTGGCAAGGTGGTGGCGGTTTCCACTTCTATCGTCTGGGACCAACGGTATTCGATGAATTTGGCGCGATTCGTCCCGACATTCGTTTTGCCGAACTGGCGGCCCATGTCTGGTATCTGGAGGCGCACACACCGTGGGGCAAACGTGGCAAATCACCGCTGTTGGGCGTGCACAATGGCGCTGCCTATTACCTGCTCTATAACGGCATACTCGGCGACCGCCGCCCACAAGGGGGCAACGTACTCACCGGTCCGGTTCTGGCAGAGTTACCGGCGCATGATGGCCCCAAGGTGATCTATGGTGAGAGCAGCCGCTTGGGTGGTGCACGGTTGAAGAACGAAGAGATTACCTTCAAACAGATTCCCTATGACGTAAGGACGCGCTGATGTTTCGCCTTAAACACTACCAACAGCAGACCATAGACGCGCTTGAGCAGTTTTTGGCCGATGCCCGTTTGATGCCGGTGGCGCAAGCCTTTGAGAACAGCCTAACCGCACAAAATAAAACACCCTTCCCTTATCGCCATTACAGCTTTGGTGAAGTGCCTTACGTCTGCCTGCGCCTGCCGACGGGGGGCGGCAAAACCGTGCTGGGTTCCCATGCGGTGAAGGTGGCAACACGCGCTTACCTGGAACAGGATTATCCGATTGTGTTGTGGCTGGTACCAACCAACACGATTCAGCAACAGACACTGGAGGCGCTGAAGCAGCCGGGCCACCCCTACCGCGCCGAACTGGACCGCGCCTTTGATCAACGGGTGCGGGTGCTGGATGCAGATGAGGTGACCCAGATTCGCCCGCACGATGTTGGTTCTCAGTTGATTGTGGTAGTTAGCACCTTGGCCAATTTGCGCGTAAGCGATACCAGCGCTCGCAAGTTCTACGCCTATCACGAAGATTTTGAACCGCACTTTATTGGCGTGAATCCCAAGGATGAACGGCTGGAGCGCGTGACTGAAGCGGACTTGAAAGAAAACGGCCTAGGGCCTTCGCAACTCGGCAAGATCAAATATTCATTTGCCAATCTACTGGCGCTGAAATATCCACTGGTGATCATGGACGAGGCGCACAACGCTCGCACACCGTTGACCTTTGAAACGCTGAAGCGGGTTCACCCCGCCTGCATTATCGAGCTCACCGCGACGCCCGACCAATCGGCAACATCGGCTTCTAACGTGCTCTACCACGTCTCCGCCTCGGAGCTGAAGGCGGAAGAGATGATCAAGCTGCCCATCATGCTGACAGAACACAACGACTGGCAGGCCGCCGTGCGTGATGCCACGCTCACCCGCAGCAAGTTGGCGCTGGAGGCACAGAACGATTTTGAATACATCCGCCCCATCGTGCTGTTTCAAGCCGACAAAAAGAACGGTGAGGTAACGTGGGAGGTGTTGAAAAAACACCTCATTGATGAATTGAGGATTGATGAAGAGAAGATTGCCATTGTCACTGGCACCCAGCGGGAGCTGGATGGCATCAACCTCTTTTCGCCTGAGTGTAAGATTGAATACATCATTACCGTTGAGGCGCTGAAAGAGGGGTGGGACTGCTCCTTTGCCTATGTGTTCTGTTCTGTGCGCGATATACGTTCGAGCAAAGATGCAGAGCAGTTACTAGGGCGTGTGTTGCGTATGCCCTTTGCCCGCCGCCGTAAAATCGAGGCATTGAACCGGGCTTATGCTCACCTGGCATCGCCCAAGTTTTCAGAAGTGGCCAAGGCCCTGGCCGATAAGCTGGTGGATATGGGCTTTGAAGCAATGGAGGTTCCCGCCCACATTCGCCACGGCATCCCTAATGATCTCTTTGGTAACTCCGGTGCAGCACTGCCGCCACCAGAGGAGCCGCCACTGGTGATTGATTTGCCGGTAATGCCTGAGTTCAAACCTGAACACAAGCCGTTACTGGACAACATCACCATCAGCAAAATAGAGAGCGGCTACCGGGTGGAGGTTAAAGGCAAACTGGATGATGCGTTGCATCCAGAGATTCTGAAGCCGCTAAAAGGGCCCGAGAAGAAAGAGATGCAGGGACAGATACAACAACACAATGCCCGAGTGGAGGTGGCTTTATCCCCTTCTGAGCGCGGCATCACATTTGCGCCATTGCCGCGCTTGTGTGCCGGACAGCAAGGAGAGCTTGAGCTGCTAGAGCCGGAGAGCTTTCTGTTTCTTAATGGTGATTGGTCACCGTTGGACTTCTCCATTGAGTTACCTAACTTTTCGCTCAAACAGAGTGACACCACCTTTGAAGTGGATGTTAATGGCAGCCGTATTGAGTTCCATGTTGCCGAAGAGAAGGAGGTTTATAACCTGGACCTCATCGAGACTGAGGTTAGCGAAAATGATTTGGTGCGCTGGCTGGATAGGCAGTTGCGCAACCCTTATCTGAATCAATCCATCATGAACCGTTTTTTAACGGCCACGATGGCCCATCTAATTCGTGACATGGGTTACACCTTGACGGCTTTAATCAGAAGCAAGTTCCTGCTGGCACGTGCGCTTCGGCAACGGCTGGCGATGTTACAGACCAAGGCGGCACAACGCGGTTTTCAACAAATCTTGTTTGAACAGGCCACACCGCTTGAAACAAGTTTTGACTACAGCTTTGAATTCAAGCCGGGGCTTTATCCGGCCCGCGCCCCGTTCTATAGTGGCCGCTACAGATTTAATAAACACTATTACCCGGTAATAGAAGACCTCAAAGTTGAGGGAGAAGAGTTCCTTTGCGCCCAGGCGATTGATGCCAACGCCAAGGTGAAACATTGGGTGCGCAATCTGGTAGATCGGCAACAGGCTTCATTTCGCTTACCACTGGCCAACAGCTGGTTCTATCCCGACTTTGTAGCAGAACTGAATGATGGCCGCCGGATAGTGATCGAGTACAAGGGTGAACCTTACAAGAGCAATGATGACTCACGCGAGAAAAATACCGTGGGCAAACTGTGGGCGGAGAAAAGCAACAACCAATGTCTGTTCATCATGGCACTTGAACGGGATGATGCGGGCCGGAATGTTTATCAGCAGCTGGATGCCATTATTAAGTAAGCCTTGCCGTACAGTTATTGACAGAACTCCCAGTAGTGACAACATCGCCATCCACCGGAACAAAATTTAATGATGTTCATATTTACGCTTTCGACAATGCTTGCTAGACACACACATTTTGCAAAACCCTTATGCCTCCACTGTAATTTACAAAGCTTCCATATTGCTATCACATAAATATGTGATACTCTTTTTTACTGGATTTGCCATTTTCACCAAAAAATAATCCTGGAACGAATCATGCAACGCGACGCTGCGCATCTTTCAGAGCTAGTCCATCTTATTTACGGCACGGCGCTGCATCCTGAGCGATGAGGTCATGCGGTGGTGGCGATTGCGGCTTCGTTCTACTCTTCTAAAGCAGTGCTATTCACCCCACGTTTGGCGCCACAACACGGGGGATTCGTTTTTCCTGTGGGAATAACGGAAGCCTGTGTACAATTGTGGGCAACCCGTTACATCGACAAAGATGTCTGGGGGCAGGTTATATGCCAATGTGGATTGGAGCGTGACGGGCAAGCCTATCTCGGCGATGATTTGGTGCCTCGTCAAGAGTTTTTAGCATCGCCCTTCTACCGTGAATTTCTCAGCAACCATGGCATAGCATTTCTTTGTACGGGTATTATTTTTTCCGGATCACCCGACTTACCGGCCATCGCGCTTTCTATTTATCGTGATGTTTCTGATCCTCCGTTTGATCAGGGGGATGTGGCATGGATGAAGCTGCTGGTGGCGCATGTGTCGCGAGCGATGGGTTTGATGCTGCGGCTTGAAACGGCGCGGGTACAAAATGCCGCCTTGCTGGCCTCATTTGACCGATTGAATTTCGGCGTGGCTTTGCTCAATGAAGCAATGGAAGTGCTGCATTTGAATCAGGCGGCGAAAGGCGTGTTGGCGCGGGGTGACGGGCTGAGCCTTAACGCGCAACGCCAGCTTGATGGCTGCACCGGGAATGCAAAAAGCTCGTTGCAAAATATCTCAAGCTGGCTGAAAAATGTGCGCGATACACCGCTGCCTGAACAGCCGCACTTCTTGCAAGGCGCTGCTGTGGAGCGCGAAAACCATCCTGAAGGCAATGGTGGCGGCCATAAACCACCCGGCAAAAAATACTACGACCTGCAATGTGTGCCGCTATCCATAACAAACGCGTGGTTTGCGCAACAGCAAGACGCACGTTACGTGGTGTTCATCACCGAACCGCAGGCGGTGAAATTACCCGATAACGCAAAACTGGATTCGCTTTATGGCCTGACGGCCACCCAGGCAAAAGTAACCCGCGAGTTTGCGCGCGGCGCGTGTTACAAGGAAGCGGCGCGCCGCTTACTGATTTCAGAAGATTCCGTGCGTTCCCATATCAAGGAAATCTACCGCAAAACCCGCGTGAACCGGCAGGCTGATTTGGTGCATTTAATCTTATCGATTTCGCAGAGTGCGGTTTAGGATACGTCACCAGGATTATTACGATACGCGTTTAAGCTCATCTCAGTCTTCTGGAAATTTGTGTCGAAGAACCTGAAAACTCGCCCCGGTTATCGTGTTGTGCGTATCCCTGGTCACGTATGCAACGGAAGTTTGCCGCACAAGTTGCCACCAAGCGACGCCCAATTTGCTGCCGTTGAGGAAGTGGCACGCTGGCACCGCCCCCTCCTTGCGGTGAATAATACCCACTTCCACCGCATCATGCGCGGTGAATAACTTGCTTCTGCGGGGAATGTGCCTCATAATCTCCGCATGAAAAGCGGCGATTATGGCTACATATGGCAGGCCAGCGACTGGCCGAACTGGCGCTTCGACTTGGCGGCACTGGCTGAACCGATGGCCAAGGTTAGTCGTGCCCAAGGTCTGTTAATGGGGCGCCTGGCCGACGTGGGGAGGCCATTGCGTAATCAAGCCAGTTTGGCCGCGCTGATTGAGGATGTGGTCAAAACCAGTGAGATCGAGGGCGAGGCTCTAAACGTCGACTCGGTGCGCTCCTCCATTGCCCGCCGACTCGGCGTCAATATCGGCGCACTGGCTCCAGTGGATCGTCACGTCGAAGGCTTGGTGGAGATGGTGCTCGACGCTACCGCCTACTGTCATGCACCGGTCTCGCAGGAGCGGCTGTTCGGCTGGCATGCCGCGCTGTTTCCTACCGGCTACTCCAGCCTTTCCAAGATCAAGGTCGGCGCCTGGCGCAATGATGCCAGCGGTCCGATGCAGGTGGTGTCTGGCCCCATCGGCCGCCAGCGCGTGCATTTTGAGGCGCCGCCGGCCGATCGCCTGGAGACCGAAACCGGCCGATTCCTGGACTGGGTCAATGGCGCATCGAACGAATCGCCTCTCATCAAGGCCGGTCTGGGCCATCTCTGGTTTGTCACCTTGCATCCGGTTGACGACGGCAACGGCCGTATCGCTCGAGCCATCGGAGATCTGCTGCTGGCCCGCGCAGACGGCAGTCCACAACGCTTCTACAGCCTGTCCGCGCAGATTCAGCGGGAACGCAAGGCATACTACGACATCTTGGAGCGCACCCAACAGGGGACGCTTGACGTCACCGAGTGGCTGGCTTGGTTCCTCGACGTCCTGAATCGTGCCCTAGATCAGGCGCAGTTCACTCTCGATGCCGTGCTGACTAAAACACGGTTTTGGCAACGCGGGGCAACCATGTCGCTGAACGAGCGGCAAGTGAAATTGCTCAACAAGCTTCTCGATGGCTTCGAAGGCAAGCTGACCAGCAGCAAATGGGCGGCGATTGCCAAGTGCTCCCCAGACACCGCGCTGCGAGATATCAACGATCTGTTGGCGCGTGGCGTGCTGCGGAAATTAGATGCGGGCGGGCGCAGTACAAGCTATGAAATGAATGAGGCTACACCGGTGGATCGCGCATAGATGATGTTGTAAAAGACGATAACAGCGCAGCCACTGATTTTACTATTGAAGATGCTTTTCTGTTTCTGCTCACCAAGATACTGCAGCTCACCCTGAACTCGCCTGAAAATTTCACGCAGTATCAATCTACTTTCTTATTTATCTTTAAGTAAACACTCTAAGTGGTTGGTGGTGACACCCTACCACATCAAATCGTCAGGTACTTTGTAGGCGGCGTAGGGATCATCCTCTGCCATTGTTGTCTCTAATGGGGTGCTGGCGATGATGTAGCTGGCATCACGTCCTTTGATCTTGCTGGCTACGGCGCTGCTGACCAGCTCATAGCGGTCGCCCAGTTTGGCGATGGCGAGATGGCCGTTGCTGAGCGCTTTATGGACGTCGGCGTTGACGTACATCCTTTTTATCACCGCACCGTCAGTAAAGTTGTAGGCAATCTCTCCGTTACGGTCAGTAACGCGGTTTGTTTCGATTAGTTGGTTGATCTGGGCGGCGACAGCTTTGTGCTCAGCTTCCTTCTTGATCTGCTGGTTGAGTTGGCGGTCGCGTTCAAGTTTTTCGGTTAATGCCTGCTGGGCTAAGAGTTTGACTTCGTCAATAGGGGCTGGCTGGCCCTTTTTGCCTTTTTGCTGCTTCTGATCCTGGTATTGGTTCTGTTTAACCTGGCGGGCCTTTTGGTCGTTGACCAAACCGCTCTTTTTCAGTTGGTCAAAGAGTGAGTTGCTCATGGTGATGTGTGTCCGTGAAAGGTGTGGAACAGTCGACTAGGGTAAAGGTTTACTCTCCGGCTGGCAATCTGACAATAACAAGTCCGCGCCTAAGGGGACACCGGAGATGCCACGCAGTCCATCTCTGCCCTGATGAATGATTATGCCAACCAATGGGGGTTTACGTACTTTCAGGAGGTCTCATTGAAGCTCACATTGATACGGTTGCAATATGAATCGACCGAATAATTAACTACGTTCAAATCTTGATATACGGGTAACTTACTTGTACCTCTTGTTGAATAAATAACGCGCCAGCGATGTTAATTTCACATCGCTGGCGCATCATGATAACTTCTAACAGTGTATGAACATAGTTACCCGGTTAGTTATCTTTATAAATATTAGCCCGTCCATTATTCCGGTTCATGCGAAATGATGCATCCGCATCATCCACATCTTCTTCTCCGGTAATAGCAATATCCTCTGCATCTGCAGCTTCGAGAATATCTTCAACACGATTAGCCTGATCACTATTATAGGTATGCACGGAGATAAGAATATTTCCATCTTTCACTTTGGTTTCATATTGCTTGGCTTCATACTCGGGCATGCCAAGTCCGACTAATGCGCCGCCAATTCCACCCAAGGTGGCCCCTACTGCTGCACCACTCAATGCGGCCATAATAGGGCCCGCTGCGATAAAAGGCCCGACACCAGGTATTGCTAGCGCACCAATGCCTGCGAGCAACCCCAATACGCCGCCCGTTACTCCCCCCGCACTGGCGCCAATCGTGGCACCTTCAGGAGCTTTGGTATTATGCTCATGGGCAAAATCACGCGAGCCACTACGATCAGGCATTAATACCGAAATATCAGAAGTGGATATGCCCGCCTTTTCAAGACGGGTGATAATGGTTTCTGCCTGAACCCGAGTTTTTGCAATACATATAACGGCT
>JBKJTS010000105.1:0-33800 GCA_046590885.1 Gammaproteobacteria bacterium | reverse complement strand
CGTGCCCTGCGCCGAAAAAAACTTGATGCCGTTGTCCTGATAGGGATTGTGCGACGCACTGATCACGATGCCCGCCTGGGCATGCAGGGTACGCGTTAGATAGGCAATCGCGGGCGTAGGCATAGGACCCAACAAACGGATATCGACCCCTGCAGAGGACAGCCCCGCCTGTAAAGCGGACTCCAGCATATAACCCGAAATACGCGTGTCTTTTCCAATCAGTACTTTGCCGCGCCCTTCCTTCCGTCCCTCTCTGGTTAATACGCGCCCCGCAGCCCAGCCCAGCTTCAGTACAAATTCGGCAGTAATCGGCGTTTTCCCCACCAGACCACGGATGCCGTCGGTACCAAAATATTTTCTTTGCTGTACTTTGGACATGATGCACTTCCTATTATTCTAAAAAGAGTGATTGACACCTGCTCGGAATCGATTTGGATCGGATTCAGCGCGAGTTAGAGGAATATTATCATCCCGAACGCAGTGATAACCCCATGTGATCATCATGGATGGCCGCCACTTTCAGCATCCTGCGCTGTCCATGGATGGACGAGTGTCGCGAACGCAGGATGCGTTGGAGCGGCCCTCTGGTGGCACTCGTGCCTCCATGCACAGCGGAAGGTAGAGCAACGTCTGGACGTTGTCGGGGATCGTAAGATTCCTCGCTATGCACGGAATGACAATATTAATGTGCATGACCCACCATCAGGATAAACTTCCCTGTTTAACAGCCCATATCATTTTCACTGCATCTACCGTTGCCCGCACATCATGCGCGCGAATAATCATTGCGCCCTGCCACACCGCTAACGCCGCCAATGCAATGCTGGCAGGTAAGCGCTGTTCAATCGGATGGTCCAACACCGCGCCGATCATGGATTTTCGTGAGACGCCCACCAGCATCGGCAAATCCAGCGTCTGAAAGGTGTGCATGTGCTTTAATAAATTTAAATTATGCCCTAAAGCCTTGCCAAAACCAAAGCCCGGATCAATTATCAAATGCTCACGCGGCAGGCCTACTGCTACACAAGCTGCAATACGTTCCACAAGAAAGTCTTTAACCTCTTTCACCACATCATCATAGATGGGCGTGTGCTGCATGGTACGTGGTTCGCCCTGCATGTGCATCAGACACACTGGCACGGCACAGCGCACCGCCATCTGTAACGCGCCCTCTTCACGCAAGGCACGCACATCGTTAATCATGCCCGCTCCGGCCGCTATTGCTGCGCGCATTACATCGGGCTTGCTGGTATCGATAGAAATAATCACCGGCAAAGCGCGCTGAATCGCTGCTATCACTGGCAGCACCCTATCCATTTCCTGCCAGGAAGTCACTGCCCCTGCCCCGGGGCGCGTGGACTCTCCGCCCACATCAATAATCGTTGCGCCCTCATCCATCATGCGCCGCGCTTGCGTCAACGCAGATTCTACAGACAAAAAAATACCCCCGTCGGAAAAAGAATCGGGGGTAACATTGAGTATGCCCATTACCTGGGGTTGGCTTAAATCTAAAATTTTTCCGCCACAATTCAATGTATTCAACATATTTATTGCGATCAAATATCAAAGGGATTTGGGGGTATACAACAACAAAGGGGCCAAAGGCCCCCTTGTTTCCTCTTCTATAGCTTACTCTTAATGCTGTTGATAATGCTGGCTGGCTGGCCCACCAATCGTAATATCTGGATCAGGCTTGCTGTCACCACTGGGCGACGCGCCTGCCGCAGGACGACCCGACCCTGAACCGGAATCTTCATCCCAGTCTTTCGGTGGACGCGGCTCTTTGCCGGCCATGATGTCATCAATTTGTTCAGCATCGATGGTTTCATACTTCACTAGCGCCGCCGCCATGTCATGCAGCTTGTCCGTGTGTTCAACCAGGATTTTCTTGGCGCGCTCATAATTACGGTCTACGATCAGGCGAATTTCTTCGTCGATAATATGCGCGGTTTCGGCGGACACGGATTTATGCTGCGTCATTGAACGACCCAGAAACACCTCACCATCCTCTTCGCTATAGGTCAATGGCCCCAAGCGATCAGACAGGCCCCACTTGGTAACCATGTTACGCGCCAAGTCGGTAGTACGCATGATGTCGTTGCTGGCACCTGTAGTCACAAACTCTGGCCCAAAAATTAGCTCTTCCGCAATCCGACCACCGAACATGCTGGAGATCTGGCTTTCCAGGCGCTGCTTGCTGTAGCTATAACGGTCTTCCGTGGGCAGGAACATGGTAACACCCAGCGCCCGGCCTCGCGGAATAATGCTAACTTTATGCACAGGATCATGCGCAGGCACCAAGCGACCCACAATGGCATGACCCGCTTCGTGATACGCCGTGAGTTTCTTTTCATCTTCATTCATCACCATGGAACGGCGTTCCGCACCCATCATGATTTTGTCCTTGGCCTTTTCAAAATCACGCATTTCCACGGTGCGACGATTAGCGCGTGCGGCAAACAGGGCTGATTCATTCACCAGATTGGCAAGATCTGCCCCCGAAAAGCCCGGAGTTCCGCGGGCAATAATCGACGGCTTGACATTATCGTCAATCGGGACTTTGCGCATATGCACTTTCAGAATTTGCTCGCGGCCTCGCACATCCGGCAATGGCACCACCACTTGACGATCAAAACGACCTGGACGCAACAAAGCCGGATCCAGAACATCCGGACGGTTAGTCGCCGCAATCACGATTACGCCTTCGCTGCCTTCAAAACCGTCCATTTCCACCAGTAACTGGTTAAGGGTTTGCTCACGTTCGTCATGACCGCCACCCAGGCCGGCACCGCGATGCCGCCCTACTGCATCAATTTCGTCAATGAAGATAATGCACGGCGCATGCTTCTTGGCCTGCTCAAACATGTCGCGCACGCGAGCCGCGCCCACGCCGACAAACATTTCCACAAAGTCGGAGCCGGAGATCGAGAAAAACGGGACCTTGGCCTCACCGGCAATCGCCTTGGCCAGCAGCGTCTTACCGGTACCCGGTGAGCCGACCATCAATATGCCACGAGGAATCTTGCCGCCCAGTTTCTGGAACTTGCTGGGATCACGCAAAAACTCGACAAGTTCGCCCACTTCTTCTTTGGCTTCGTCAACGCCTGCTACATCGGCAAAGGTTATCTTTACCTGATCTTCACCCATCAGACGTGCCTTGCTGCGCCCAAACGACATAGCACCACCCTTGCCGCCGCCGCCCTGCATTTGACGCATGAAGAAAATCCACACACCAATCAACAGAATCATCGGAAACCAGGAAATGAACATCTGCATGAGGACACTTTGCTGCTCTTGCGGACGGGCAGAGATGACCACGCCTTTATCCAGCAAGTCGCCCACCAAGCCATTATCGCCTGGACTGTAAGTGACAAATTTTTCACCGCTCTGGTACACACCTTGTACCGTGCGGCCTTCAATCACCACTTTCTGGACATTACCATTCTTGACATTCGCTATGAATTCAGAATAGGGCAGTTGCTGCGCGGACACTTGGGGCGGCCCAAAGTTATTGAAGACCGACACCAGCACAATGGCGATCACTACCCATAAAATTATATTTTTAGCCATATCGTTCAACTTTACGTGCCTCCAATTAGTGTCAGCTTAATACTTTTTTGACAGCAGACATTTTGCACATGCATATTCCAAGCCACTATTAGCGTAATCCAATACCTTCGGGTTTGAAGCTCTCGCCACGTTCTCTCCACAGCTGGCTGCGGGGATTCACCTAACAACTTCATGCGCCCATTAAGACATTTAAGGTCGGAAACCCCTCGCCAGTATATACACTTCTCTACTCTGTGGCCGGGATGCTTTGGGCTTACGCACCAAAATTTTTGAGAATGAAGCCTGTACCTGCTTGCGAAAACCTTCATCCCCACTGCCTTGAAACACTTTAACCAGAAAATCACCACCCGGAACTAATACCCGGCGTGCCATATCCAGTGCCAACTCAGCCAGATAGATCGATCTTGGCTGATCCACAGAGGTCACCCCACTTATATTAGGGGCCATATCAGAAATTACAAGGCCTACAGAGCGACCTTCCAGCATTTTTAGCAATTTGTCAACTATAGGCTGTTCGCGGAAATCTCCCTGTAAGAACTCCACTTGCGGCAAAGGTTCCATTTCCAGGATATCAGTAGCAATGACGCGACCCTTATCCCCTAAAATTTTAGAAGCTATTTGCGCCCATCCTCCCGGCGCCGCACCCAGATCCAGTACCGTCATCCCCGGCCGCAGCAACTGGTCACGCTCATTAATCTCCAGAAGCTTATAGGCAGCACGCGAACGGTAGCCATCCTGCCACGATTTTTTGACATAGGTGTCAACAAAATGCTCTTTGAGCCAGCGGCTACTGCTCTTGGTTCTGGCCATGGTGGACTCCCACTTTGCGCATGATCTGACGCACCCGATAGAGCACCCACAGCATACTCACACCGCCATACCCCGCCAACAACCCCAACTGTAACAACGAATTACTGGTAATTCGTCCCTGTAGCAGCAACAGTAGCACGCCCACGCAAAAAATCACTGCCAACTCCAGCTTTACGCCGTTAAACGGACTGGGCGCAACCGTGAAACCTGCGGCACTTTGTGGTATATTCCTACGCTGGTTCTCTTTCATGTAATTAATTATGTCCCTTAATCCAATACTCTCGGCCCCTTCTAAAAAACTGCAGGCCACAGCCACACGTCAACTGCGCACCCTCGGCCACAAGTTAAAACCGGTGGTTAGGATTGGTAACGCCGGTCTCACCGCCAGTGTACTCAACGAAATTAGCCTGTCACTGACACATCACGAGTTGATTAAAATCAAGGTGGGTGCGGTGGATCGTCTTGAACGGAATCGTATTATAGACGAAATATGTGCTCATACGCGCGCAGAATTAATACAAAGAATTGGTCATATTGCCCTGCTTTATCTTAAAAACAAAGATAAAAAGCAGCGCATTGTTTTAGGCTGATTTTCTATTCTGACGCGCCCTGCCCCCTTTACCCATAAAAATACCTCTATAAAAAAGGGGCCTCCGAAGAGGCCCCTTAAGGTCAGGATAATAAAACAGGCATATCGCCTGCGCTCAATCAACTATTCCAGTCTAATGCGTGTAGCAACATTGGTAGTGCCATCAAGGTAGTAATACACTTTCAGGGGCTGATTGATCGCGATGTTCGCCTTGCCGAAGTTGGCGATGGTATCGGTCTTGTCTTCGTAGGTCGTCAAGTTGGTAACGGTAAAGGTCTTCGGACCCACGGTGGGCTCTGCAAGATTTACAGTAAACGTGCCATCTGCAGCAACTGATCCCTGAGCGGTACCCTTACCTTCAAGGTTGCCCTCTCTCTCAAACGAGATTTTTTTCGCTACCAGCACAGTGCCGCTCAACGTGCCTTCCACTTCTACGATGACCGCCGTGGAAAGGTCCGCCTCGGTCCCGCCAATAAACACTGACGGCGTGTCGGTATAGCTCACCGCCTGGCCATTCAACGTGAATGTATTAGCGGCTGTATTAATATCTGACGGATAATTCTTGATCTCCAGCTCGTTACCACTTACACCGCCAGCTGTGCAATCGTCGTCAAGCTGAATCGTGGCAGCTGTAAACGTAGTACCGGTAAAACTACCCGCCGCTGCCTTGACCTCCACGCAAGCGCCCGGAGACACAGGCGCGGCCCCATTGTGATTAACCGTTATCGCGCCAGGCCCAGACCCCAAGGTAAAGCTGGTTGCGGTTGGTGCTGGAGTAGTGGCAACCAGCCCCTTCATCTCCAATTCCGTTGCTCCCGCTCCCGTCTTCAGTTCGATGCGCGTGGCGTGAATCACTCCCGCGCCATCCTTTAACCCACTGACCTCAACGAGGTTACCATCGACCAGTGCGGTTGCGGCTACTCCATCAAACGTGGTGGTCGTGGCATGCGTCATGACCGTCTGCCCCAGCACAGTAAAGGTGAAATCACCTGCCGTACCTGTTATGCCAGCCACCGGGCCCTGCACATCATCACCATAGTTGATGTTCGTGGCGGTATATACGCCATTCACATCGCGGCTCCACGCTACCTTTACCACCATGCCGGCCTTCAAGGCATTCCGGCCACTGGTAGCATCTTCTATCTCAACTGTAGCCGCCGTGTCTTCAAACTTAACGCCATTGACAAACACACTGCCAAACCCAGTAATCGGCCCCTGACTGACGCCGTTGGTGATGCCAGTACCACCCGTGCCACCACTCGCAACACCGTCACCACCACCGCCACACGAGGCTAATGTAACCAATCCGAGAGCAACTAGTACGCTTTTTGATAAATTATTCATAATGATCTCCTTGATTTACGAACTACTATACCGTAACACTTTAAAATCCTTGCGGACTGATCTTAGCTGAAATTTAGGGTAATGGGGAAAAGATCTCTAAAGTGCCCACTTGAAAAATTTAAGTGTCATTAAATGGGAATATATTCCCATTTATAAGAACTGTCAAGTCTACTACATCACACTTTTAATAAAAATCCTCTCTGGGCACCTCCTGAAGTTATAGCTTGAAGTAAATGCACTTATTCTGGACAGGCGAGCTGCGGAGAATTGAACCTGAAGAGATTAATTTTTGCGGTGATGCCCCTGCCTCTTCACCGCATTGCTTTTATTATCGACCCCAGTCCTGGAACCTTTAGAAAAAGATTTTCAACCAGAATACACTGAGATTTTCAATCTATTATTTACAACGGTTTGAAAGCCTGATGAAGTTTACTGCGCAAGCCCAACTTAAGACTTCTAAGCGTAAGCAGTCATTTCGAACAGCGGCGACCGCAATTGATGGCGGAAGGTAGAGCAACGCGCCGGGCAGGATGCCCAAGTGCGGTGAGCGCAGGATGCGCAAGAACCGCCAGGAGCAGTTGCCGGGAGAAACCTTTAACTTAAGCTTTTATAGCACTGCCTGTGAAAAGATTTCTGGCAACCTCTTCATCATTACTCTAACTCCTGCATAGATGCAATCGTCCCGCTGCGTTTAACTTACCCGTTTAATACGGGTAACGACATGTATTCCAGAGGAATCCGTGTAGTAATATACCTTTAAGTTTTGCCCCGCCTCAATGTTTGCCTTGCCGAAGTTGGGAATCGGTGAGGCGCTATCGTCTTCATAAACAGTTAGATTATTCACGGTGAGTTTTACGGGTGTCGCCATGAGCATAAGCGTGTCATTGGTAATCGGTCCTTGAGCAGTGCCCGTGACGTTTAATCCGCCCTCCACTTCAAACGAAACTTTTCTCGCTTGCAGCACTGTGCCACTCAAAGAACCTTCCACTTCAACAATAGCGGCCTCTGAAAGATTCTCTTCGGTTTTGCCAAGCGGGAATGTTGCACTGCTATAGTTAACCTGCTGGCCGTTCACAGTAAAAGTGTTAGCAATTTTATCAATCGCTGACGGAAAGCCTTTCAGTGCCAGCTCTTGCCCTGCGGTGCCGCTGGGTGTGCAACTATCATCAAATTCAATGGTGTTGGCGATCAATTGACCATTGATAATGCCGCTCGTACTCTTGATTTCAACACAGTCTCCTGCCGCAATTCCTGGCATTGCAGTAACCCCACTGTAATTAACAATGGCGGTCCCCAGCGTGAAGGTAGTCGCATTGGGGTTAAGGTTTGCGACGGTTCCCTTCAGCTCAAATATCTCTCCAGTTATAGCCGCAGCCCGTTTAAACTCCACCCGAGTAGCATAAAGCACCCCAGCGTCTCCCCTTAGACCACTGACCTCAACAATATTCCCATTTACCAATGCGACTGCGGTTACCTTGTCAAATGCTGTGGTCTTGGGATTCGCGACAACCGTTTGTCCCAGCACCGTGAATGTCACGACTCCCGTGGCATCGACTGCTTTCGCGGCGACCGGCCCCTGGACGTCATCATTGTAAGCAATACTTTTGGCGGTATAGACCTCCGCAGTATCCCTTTCCCAGACAATCTTGACTACCATACCAATCTTCAATTCGGTACGAGGTACGTCAACCTCTTCCACTTTAATAGTGGCACCCGCCTCTTCAAATTTAATGCCGTTCACAAACACGCTGCCAAAGCCGGTAATCGGCCCCTGGCTGATGCCCGAGCCCCCAATACCGCCGCTAATGCCGGTGCCACCAATGCCACCGCCCGCCAGATCCACACCGCCACCGCCGCCGCCGCAAGAAGCCATGACCCAGAACGCCGCTGATGCGATTAGTCCCTTCGTGAGTGTATTCATGATGGGTCCTCTTTAGGAGCTTCAAAATCTTCTTCAAAGTAGTAAATTCCGACGCCGGCACGCTTGCGGCCAGTACCTGGTGCTGCGGGATTAATGTCCCTATCGTGGGTTGAAAAGTGCTTGTCAAGCGTTTCCAGGAGTGCCTGCGAATCCCGTGATGCCTGGGCATGCAAGTTGGCCAACACCTCTGCGGGCAAGTTGTCATAAATTACCTTGCGCTGGAACAGTTGGGTGCCTGGGGGACAAATCAGGTTGTGATCCAGGGTATTGAGCAGGAACTTGACATCAGTGCCAAGGATTTCCAGCTTGGCAAGATCATCGGTGCGGGGAAGATAGGCGCGTGCCAACAGGCGAACGCGGTCATCTGGCAGGGATTCAACGGCGCCGACGTTGCGCAGCTCATCTAAAACGGCTCGTGCGGGCACATCGCGGCTGAATGCCTTCACCAGTTCGACAAACTCATCGTCAAGACGCAAATCCGCAGGCTCACCTGCGGGAGTATGAAAACGAGGATCCCGTAACCAGCCGGTAATCACACTGGCGGCACGGTTATATTGCTGCGCAACCGCAACTTCATGAGGACGGGTTATCTCTTGCAGCCGTACAATTTCCTTACGTGATAAGCCCGTAATGACCGCAGCGCGTGACACTGAGGGTTTTTTGCCCGCCAGGCCAAACTCGCGCATCGCGATGTCGGCATACACCCAGCGCACGGTTTCTTCAAAAACACCACAGGGAACACCATTACGCAGCATAATGCGCACCAAAGGACGCAATAAGCGCGTCACGGCAGTAATCAAGGCAGTAGAAAATTGTTTGGACATAGTGGGATTATATTCCCAATTATAGTTAATGTCAAGAATTGATCAAAGTGTTACTTTCAGTTACGTCATGTGCGAGGTAGCTTATTGTTAATAAATGAGATATTTAAATCCTGTATAAAAAAGCCTTATGAAACCGATTTAAATAAGGCTGGATCAAGATGGTGGCGATGGAGTAATTTGTAAAACTCGGTGCGGTTGCGTTTGGCAAGCCGGGCAGCCTGAGTAACATTTCCATTAGTAATTTGCAGGAGTTGGGCTAGATATTCCCGTTCGAAGCGACCTTTGGCTTCCACCAGCGAAGGGATATCCGAAGACTTTTCACGCAATGCTTTCTGCACGAGCTTGGCCGGAATAATCGGTGAAGTAGACAGGGCTACCATCTGCTCAACCACATTCAAAAGCTGCCGGACATTCCCGGGCCAAGGTGCGGTAACCAGTAATTCCATTGCTTCGGAAGAGAAACCCTCAAGATTTTTTTTGTTTTTATCTGCAAGTTGGGAAAGAAAACGTGTGGCAAGCAAGGGTATATCTTCACGCCGCTGAATCAATGCCGGCAGGTCGAGAGTGACGACATTCAGCCGGTAATATAAATCTTCACGAAAATCGCCTTTGGCCATTTGATCTTCGAGGTTACGGTGCGATGCCGAGATAACTCGTACATCAATCGGGGTGCCATGGGTAGAACCCACTGCCCGCACAATACGTTCTTGCAATACCCGTAGCAGTTTGGCTTGAAATGCAAGCGGCATGTCCCCTATTTCATCAAGAAACAATGTGCCTTTATCAGCTGCCTCAAATAAACCCTTGTGGTTTTTAATGGCGCCGGTAAATGCGCCTTTGGCATAGCCAAACAGCTCGGATTCAAGCAATGATTCGGGCATCGCGGCGCAATTAATAGCAATAAATGGCATGGCATGGCGAGGACTGGCTTTATGTACTGCTTTGGCCAGCATTTCTTTGCCGGTGCCGCTGTCACCATGAATAAAGACACTGGCATCACTGCTGGCAACCAAGCGGGCCTGGCCCAGTACATCTTCCATCAGGGGGCTGCGGGTAATAATGCTTTTACGCCATTCAGTATCTTGCTGGGAGGATTCTGCCTGCTGATGATCACCGTTAAGGCGTGCAGCTTTTTCTACGTGATCGAGCAGGGACTTGCTGTCATACGGCTTGGTTAAAAAACTAAATGCCCCGCGCCGCATCGCGTGCACTGCGTCGGGTACTGAGCCATGCGCAGTTAGAATAATAACGGGCAGGGTAGGGTCCCGGTCATGAATTGCATCAAACAGCGCCAATCCATCCATGCCCCCCATGCGCAAGTCGGTGATAGTGACATCAGGCCGCGTCACAGTCATTTTAGCCAGCGCCTGTTCGCCGCTGTCAGCAGTAATCACTTCGTAACCAGCGGTTTTCAGGCGTATATCAAGTAACCGCAACAGGCCCGGATCATCATCTACTACCAGTACTTTTTTCTTGGCGGTATGCATTATAAGGGAATATCCTAAAGGGTGATTGGCACCTGTTGCAAATACCTGATGCCAGCAATTTGCAACAGTAGCACAACTTTGTGCGGGCGAAACGCGTATGCTAATGAAACATTCGCAAACAACTACACAATCATGGCTGATCTTCATCCACTTTCAAACGTAGATGAATGTCTACGTCAATCACTGAGCCATTTTCAGAATTATTTGATACGTCTGCGTATACTCTCTTCAATGGCTTTCAGTGTATCAAGTTTGAGCTGCAGCGCTTCGTTACGCAAGGTTTCATCGCGGAGCTTAGTTTCCAGACCCAGATAGCGTTCCTTGGAATTCTCAGATTCATTGCGCGTCTTCATCTCAAGAACGAGATACCGTTCTTTCAGACTCTTATAATCTACTTCAAGGCTATTATACTGTTGTTTCAGGGTATTATAACCGTCGCTTAGAGTATTTTCCCGTTCGCGTGCCGCCTGCTGCTTTATAAGGAAGTGGCGCAAGGTAAACGCATAATCGGTAAGCGCTTCATTTTTAATATTATTATTGATATAGCCATCCAGCAGGCGAATCGCCTGCACTTCATTGCGCTTGTCTTGCGGGCCCAGCAGGCCCAGTAACAGCGCGAATTTAATTCTTTCTACCGCCCCGTAGTTATCCTTGAAGGCAGCCTCTGCTCGCACCATTTCTTGAGTGAGGAGTTCGGGTGTCAGTGTTGCGACGTGTCGGACATAAGCTACCAACGGTGCAATAGTGCCGTAGCGATCGGTTAGGGGCGGTACTACCGAACACCCCCCGAGCATGAGGCCGATTACCCATAATCCTGTAAAAATAATCTTAAATTTCATTATGCTCTACTTACTGGTAAAGTAACCCTAAGGTGCGCACCCCGAGAAACACTTGTATTTTCAATAACTTCAATGCTTCCTTCATGCGCCATTACATATTCCTTGGCGATGGACAACCCTAGGCCGCTGCCTTTGATATATCCACCGTGAGGAATTTCACCTCGGTAAAATGTCTCAAATATTTTATCTTTTTCATTGGGTTGAATCCCGGGCCCTGTGTCAATGACATCTAATACTGCCATATCTGTTTCGTTGGCGGCACCTACCTGGTATGCGGGGTTGATGGCATGCGCCAGGCGTATTTCAATTGTTCCAGCAGGAGACGTATACTTAACGGCATTAGATAATAAATTATCAAGAACTACCCGAAGCTTTTCCTTATCACCCGCCACAGTTAATTCCACGCAATTTTTTTGCAACCTGATACTTTTCGCCATTACCACCGGCCGGTGATCATCTATTACGCGATCAATGAGCTCATGTAATTTTACTGGCATGAACTCCACTCGTGCGCTGCGTGCGCCTACAATGCTGAAATTCAGCAAATCTTCGATCATGCGCTGCAACTGTATGCCGTTTTGCCGCAGTATACGCGCAATATCGCGCTGCTCCTCGGTGAGTTTACCCACTACCTCATCAGTCAGCAGTTCACTCCCTTCACGAATCGCCGCTAACGGGGTTTTTAAATCATGTGAGATGTTACGTAAAAATTTACGCCGATCCTCTTCAAGTTTGGTAAGACGCAGGCGCAACCAGTCCAGTCGTCGCCCCAAAGACTCCAGATCCTGCGGACCAGTAATGGTTATAGGGGTAGTGAATTTGGCATCGCCTAATTGTCGAATGGCTTGATCTATGTGTCGGATCGGGCGTGTAATGAGGAGCGTAAAGATCCAGACCAAACCGATCACCCAGGGAATCAATCCCACGCCGAACCAGAGCAATATCTGCTGGGCTTTGCCTGCAGTCTCCTGCAGGATTGCGACTTTGCGGTCGACGAGTTCGCTGCTTTCAGTAAAAATAGCTTGGCCCATATCCGACAATTCAACAAATTCCGATACTGCTTTTATGCTTTTAGCCGCAGGGGCATTGGTATGAATACTTAATTTCTTAAACATGGCTTGCGCTTTGGTAGTGAGTGCGTCAAGTTTTTCGCGCTGGGTATTTTCTAGCGGAAGTGTTGTTAGAACCTTGGCGGTTTGTAACATTTCTTGATGAACTTTGACATACACGCCAAACATGGCGGGGTCATCTAGCACTAAAAACTGCCGGGCACTGCGCTCCATGGCGGTGATTTCTTCTACCAGCATGCGGCTATGGCTGGTCACTTGAACCGTCTGTTCCACAGCCTGTGCACTTTGCTCGACGAGTTTATCGACATAAAATACTGCCACGCCTAAAGCGAGCACCAACGGCAAAGCAACCACGGCGAACCCGATTAAAATAAGGGTCAACACGGATTTCGGGTGGTAAAAATTCATAAGATCACCACGCGGTGGCTCCCGCCTGATAAATTTAAGGGATTCAGGAAGTGAAATAGCACCCGGCTTCAATTAACAACTTCGCTGGGGTTGTCATCAGGATTGTCGTTAAACAGGTCGAGGGTTGCACCATCCTCAGGAATCAGCACACGTACTGGTGGATTTAGGCCAAAATGTAAATACGCAGGACGGGTCGCCATGCGGCCACGTGCTGTGCGCATCATGAACCCCTGTTGAATCAGGAAAGGCTCCAGTACGTCTTCAATGGTGCCGCGCTCTTCGCCAATCGCGGCGGCCAGGCTATCCACACCTACTGGCCCTCCATCGAATTTCTGCATAATGGCAAGCAGCAGGCGGCGATCCATATTGTCGAAACCGTGTAGATCAACCCCCAGTAAATCCAGCGCCCGATCAGCAATGGTCTGAATAATACAGCCATCGGCTTTTACCTGGGCAAAATCACGCACGCGCCGGAGCAGGCGATTGGCAATGCGCGGTGTACCCCGTGCGCGCCGCGCAATTTCTTGCGCGCCCTGGTGGTCGATAGAGACATCTAAAATGCGCGCTGAGCGCTCAACAATAGTGGTGAGGTCTGCCACAGAGTAGAATTCCAGACGCTGCACAATGCCAAAACGATCGCGTAGCGGAGAGGTAAGTGAACCTGCCCGCGTCGTGGCACCCACCAGCGTAAAAGGCGGCAAATCCAGCTTGATGGAACGCGCAGCAGGTCCTTCTCCAATCATGATATCGAGCTGATAATCTTCCATGGCGGGATACAAGGTTTCTTCAATGATCGGACTAAGGCGGTGGATTTCATCAATAAAAAGCACATCACGGGGTTCAAGGTTCGTCAAAATTGCCGCTAAATCACCTGGACGTTCCAACACCGGGCCAGAGGTATGACGAATATTCACGCCCATTTCATTGGCAATGATATTCGCTAAGGTAGTCTTGCCCAAGCCAGGCGGACCAAAAATAAGCGTGTGATCCAGCGCCTCACCCCGGCCTCGCGCGGCATGGATAAATATTTCCATCTGATCACGCACAGCGTGTTGGCCAGTGTAATCTGCCAGTTTTGTGGGACGAATTGCGCGATCAAGCACATCTTCTTCCCGGAGATTGGCGGGGTTTATCAAGCGGTCAGTTTCAATCATGGGTACCGTAGTTCTTTACTAAACTGCCTCAATATTATTCCATAATACCACGCAGACAGCTAATTTTTATCATATAAAAGCTTACCCACTTGATCTTTTATAAAAATCTCAGTTACTATTCGGCAAGCTTTTTCCAAGAAAAAGCGCAGAGTTATTCACCTGGCAATCAACTTAAGTCATGATCGAGGATTAATACATGGCCGTAAAGAAGAAAAGCAGCACCCAATCTGTGAAAAAGCCCGTAACAACTGCAAAAGCTAAACCTGCTGCAACTACCGCTTTTCGCACGCCCTTGACCAAGTCACAATTGCTTACAACACTCTCTGAAACTACTGGTGTATCGAAAAAACAAACCGCCGCCGTATTACAGGAACTGTCTACTATAATCAGCCGCCACATTAAAAAAGGTGCTGCCGGTGTTTTTACCTTGCCTGGTCTGGTGAAAATCAAAACTCTGAACAAACCGGCACGGAAGGCACGCAAGGGCGTAAATCCCTTCACCGGTGAAGAGATGATGTTCAAGGCCAAACCTGCCTCTACCGTTGTTAAGGTGCAAGCTCTAAAAGCGCTTAAGGGGATGGTCTAAGTTATTACTGGACCGGCCACGCACGCCATCAACCGATTAAGGGAAAGTAAGCCCCAGGCAGATGGCGTGTGCTTTATCTCACTGCAGGATGAATGCGGCGTATTATAATGGGCTTGAGCTTTCAGAGGCCGAAGTGACTGCCAAACTCCAAACAAATCTGGCCACCTACGCGGCATCCAGCAAGCCAGGCTGGGCTTGATCAGTAATTGCTGCACGGTGAGCAATGCATTAAGTTAAGACCATTAAACCATAGCACGGAAGTTCATAACGGTAATCATCCGCGCGCGCGTATTGGTAACCATTGGCCTCACGGTTTTATTGGATGGGTGCGCCAACATAATCGCGCATGTCTTTAATAATTGGGCTTAAGGAAGCGTGGGAGCACAAGAGGGGTAGTTATATTTATTAACATTCGAAAACACACATCCAGTATCATAAATTTATTGATCACGGGAAATTACTCGGGATGATGTGCCCACTCACGCCATGCGCCGATCAAGGGAAAATAAAGCCCCAGGCGGATGGCGTGTGTTTTATCCCACTGTTGCATGAGCGCGGCATATTTTTCTAATTGTCCATAATAGCGATTTTGTTCATTGTCCAAAAAAGCGTTAATATTGCTTCCTTCGTGACTTCCAGTTTTGTAATCAATAATCCAGCGTATGCCTTGTGCGTCGATAAAGGTGCGGTCAATGATAATATTGGTGAGCTTCCCTTGAATTAGCCCGCTCAGTGCATATTCACAGCGCGCATCGTGGTGCTGTTGATCCACTATCCAACGGCCACGGTCATCGTTCAGGGTGCATTGCAGCGCGGTTGTGACACGTTGTACGGCATCTTCAAGTTCTGCCCCTTTCTCGACTGGAATAACCCCTAGCTGAAGCAGCATGGCCTGGTAACGACGCTGCTGCATTTCCGGAGAAGTGTTGTTCCAGACAGAAATGCCCTGCTGAGCAATTTGTCGTAACATGCGATGCACTACCGTACCAATGTGCCGTGCTTTATCGCTGGCCCAGAGAAACTCAATGTCTTCCAATGGCATCGCAGGCAAGGATAACTGACTTGCCCTTGTTATAACATGAGGCGGTGCCTCGGGTAAGTGCCAATTGGCACTGAGCCGCCGTAAACCCCGGCCAGACGGGAATGCGGATGGTTCATTTCCATGCTCATTTATACTGATATTTTCAGGGATTTTTTTTACAAACTCTGTTTCAACGACTGGCCACAACTGACTAAGTAAAGAACCCCGTGCGGGAATTTTAATGCTGCCATCTTTTTTGTTCACGGTGACAGACCCAAGCAAATGCAAGATTTTTCTGGCGCGGGTAGTAGCGACATACAATAACCGCGCAGTTTCATAGTTTTGTTTTTGGTGATCAACATATTTCAAATAAGCATAGATGGCATCTTCTTTTTGCCCGCGCGCTTTGATTGGCGCAAGCAGCAGATCACTCTCTTCGTGTGGCACCGCGATGTGGTCTCGCCTGTGATCTGTCCGGGGCGCGGCAGGCCGCTCCATCCATCGTAGCAAACGATCTTGGTCCGATGGCATGCACCGTGCTAAGCCTGGCACAATGACGACATCAAACTCCAGACCTTTAGCTTTATGGATGGTCATGAGCTGCAAGGACTCATCCGCTTCCCGATCCGGCAATGCAAACAGTCTGACAAGCTGTTCTTCCAGACGGGAAATATTTTCAATATCTCCACCACGTTGCATCTGTGACAATAAATCAAAAAATACTGCGGCATCTTCCAGATCAGTTTCATCTTCTACACAGGCGGGCCCACCTAAAGCAAGCCAGATCCCCTCTACCCAGCGTCGCAAAGGCTGACGGCGACGCTGCACAAGCCCGGGCTGCAATATTTTTTGTATACGGGCAAGCCGCGCCTGGCCGTCCATAGTGAGCGGACTCTCACTAAGCTGCGTAGCAGTGTTTATTACATCGAATAGAACTCTGCCAGGTTGCGGCATAGCGACCAGCGCATGCAAATCCGCAAGCGTCAAGCCACACCAGGGGGCACGCAGAATCGCTAACCAGGCAATACGATCGGCGGGGTTCAATAGCGCACGCGTCAAGGTTAATAGGTCCTGCACTACGGGACGGTGTCCCAGATTTTCGATTTCAATAGCCCGATAACGTAACCCTGCCGCCTGCAATGCAGAGACAATATCGGTTAAATGACTGCGTGCACGCACCAGAATCGCAATTTTTTCAGCCGGGTTGATATTACGGGCTTGCTCAATAAGCGCGATTACTTTTACAGCCTCGGCAGATGAATTTTTTTCGAAACAAGGATGCATGTGTATTGCAATGCCATTCTCCGCCAGATGAGCGGCTGTTGAAGGGCTATAGGTAACAGCACCGCTTGAGATATTTTCATCTGCAGGAAAAATCAGTTTGAATGCGTGATTAACCCATTCAACAATACCCGCCTGGGAGCGAAAATTAACCCGCAGGGTTAAGGGCTCAAGTTTCACATCCCCCACACCGTATTCACGGGCGCGCAGGAACAGGCCCACTTCAGCCTCTCGAAAGCGATAAATGGACTGCATGGGATCGCCGACTAAAAACAGGGTGCGCCCATCACCTTGTTGCCAACCTGCTGTGAGACGTTCCAATAGTTGATATTGCCCAAAGGAAGTGTCCTGAAATTCGTCTACCAATAAGTGTTGAATACGATAATCGAGCGCCAAGGCCAGATCCGTAGGATTATCGGGTGAACCCAATGCCTGCGTAGCGCGTTGCGCTACTTCACTGAAGTCCACCTGACTTCTGTCCCGAAATACTATCTGCAATTGCGCAACCGCCACGGGCAGAAGGTCCAGCAGGGCTTCCATGATA
This sequence comes from Gammaproteobacteria bacterium, assembly GCA_046590885.1. GTDB lineage: Bacteria > Pseudomonadota > Gammaproteobacteria > Ga007554. Next base: position 16,352 of record JBKJTS010000105.1, on the reverse strand, counting down.
TCCCACTGATTATTGTTATATTGCATGGAGGGCAAACAACGCAAATAATTTAATGCAACACGCAAACCGTCGTTGTTTTGTGAAAAATTATCCAGCAATAGTTTAAAACGGTCCTTAATTTTTTTACGCGACGCGGCGTTGCGATCTTTCTCGCTGTCAGGCGCAGGAAAACCAATATTTTTATCGGCTTGCTTGCGCCAGGTTCCTTTGTCTGTTAATAACAATGTAGCGATGCCGAGCCAGGCAGGCAAATCGGCAATATCGGCTCTCGGAAAAGAATCACAATTTTGCAGAACTTGAATGGAAAAATTTTTTTCAGGCAATGGGTTAGAAGCCGCGTAGCGCATTAATTCAAGAAGTTGATGTACCGTGCCCAGAGGTAAATGATCATGCAGATGATGGCAGGCATTTACCAGTGCATCTTTTATTGTATGATAAAAGGCTTTTTCTAACATCTTGCGCTGTTGGACACGATCGGCTGTGCCGGTGGTAATATGTCGCAACCACTGATCACGCTTTTCCAGCATATTAGCCAATAAGCCTTCTACCAAAACAAAATCGTTATCCAGATGTATTAGTAAACGCTCAATGGCAAGTGACCATCGTTCTCCAGTTTCGAGTAATGCCAATGTTTCGCGCGCCGCTTCACGATAAAGATCAGCCATGTCTGTGGTAGTGACGGGAACGGCGCCAAAATTTGACAGTAGCGGCATTTGTCGCGTTAAGGTATTACATAACGCATCTATGGTTTGAATGCGCAGGCGCGCCGGATGCGCAAGCAGATTCCACCCACTGTGTGCATCGCGCGCCAGTACTGCCCTGGCAAGCCCCCATGTATGACGTTCATGTTCAGTGGCAGGAGCCATTTCACATGCCTTGTTTAATGCTTCAATAATCCGATTGCGCATTTCCGCAGCGGCTTTGCGGGTAAATGTAATCGCAATGATTTCCTCCGGATGATGCACATGCGCAAGCAACGTCAGATAACGTTGCGTTAAAAGGCTGGTTTTTCCGGAACCCGCCGGTGCCTGCACGATGAATGAACGTTGTGGGTCTAAGGCTTCAAGACGCTGCGTGGAATCGACGGGGACTGATGCATCAACCATCATCATCTTCCTGTGCTTCGGGCGTTAGCCCTAAATCATCATGTTCATGAATACGGCATAATGCAGTTAATTCACAATATTGGCAGGTAATTCCCGGTTTTTTTGGATCAACTGGTGCATTACCAGTACGGAATGCTTCGGCTAAATGCTCTAATACCCGACGCCACTCATTGAATTGATCGGGCCAGTTAACAGCAGGCGCGTTTTTAACACTACCAAATTCTTTTACGCTGGGAATAATGCCTTCGGTGTCACTGAATCCTTTAAAACACAGATCTCCAACACGTAATTGAGCAAAAGCTAATCCCGCTACCGGATGTGTATCTGATATCGCATATAATGGTAATTGCGGCTCATCTGGCCGGTCTCCAAACCATTGTTGTGGCTCCGCCTTTCCCGTTTTATAGTCAATAATAATATGGCGGCCATCTGGTAACTCATCAATGCGATCAATGCGGGCATTAAACGCAAGCCCACCTATTTTAATCAGGCGTTCCTGTTCTGTCTGAAACACCATGAACGGACTGCGTTTTTTTTCCAGCAGCATCCAGTCAGTAAGAAGTTTTTCCAGACGGGATTTTTCCAGCATTGTGAATTTTGCAGAAAAAGTAAACTGACGGTTATGCGCCATTTTATTTATAACCCCCGCCACTGCCTCCCTGATAACACGCTGTAATTCTTCTTCAGGCGTGTGGCACAATATTGCGTGGGATTGCACGGTTTTCCATACAGCTTCCATCACGGCATGCAGTAATTTCCCGCGTTCACTGGCATTCAAGCCTATTCCCACCTGATTTAAGGGCTGCGCGCCCAAACGGTATCTGGCAAAGGCGCGAAAGGGACAAGCGGCTTGTTGTTTAAAAACGTCGGTGCCACCGGCAACCACAGTGCCAACATCCAACGGCGGCGCTGTATCATCTTTAAAAATTTCCAGTCTTGCGCTTTGCCTTGCTCTTTGATGGATGAGCTGTGCATACCATGGCGTGTTGTCCATAACTAAATCTTGCAGCGCCACTTCCCGCAGTGAACGGATTAAAGGTGATGGATGCAGTTCACGATCCGCATCTTGTTGCGGGTAACTGACAATGACGTGTTTTGCACTGCTGAAAAGACGTTGCGTAATCTGTTGTGCGAACCCTAATTCACGCGCTGCGGAAGCGTGTGGCAGATTATGCTGGCGTTGCAGTGCTAAGGGTAAAAAAGGATTGGGGCGCGCTGACTCTGGCCAGGCGCCATCATGCAAACCCATAATCCACAAATAATCAAAATGCAGTCCCGCTGTTTCCAGCAATCCCATAATTTGAATCGGCGTCTCCGCACTTTGCGGCTGGAACAGTGTAACCGCTGCCATATGGCGCAGATGCCCCACCGCTTCACTCAACGTCTGTCTGCCTGTCGCCGCATCCAATAGGGCATAATCAGACAGCAAGGTACGCCATGCCATGTGTGCCTGATATTCCCGGCTATCTAGCGACCGCTCGCCCGGCCAGCCTGCACAGGCCAATAACCGGGTAAAGAGCGCCACCCATTTACTGGGCACTTGTAGTGTCTTTACCATAGTAGGCGTCATAGCAGATAAAGGTCTGATGACTTCTGCCCACTTTACCAAGCGATTCGCAAGCAGCGGGCATGCATACGTATTCTCTATGCCAATTGCATTATTGTGCGTAGCGTAATAGCGCAGCGCATCGAGTGACACCTGTGTATTACCTGCGCGGCGCAATCGTGCATCCAATAACGCACGAGATGTCATTTCCTGCTCTGCGTCTGCCAAAAATGGCGAACGCAGTAGACTCCCCATTTTTTCCAGTGCTAATTTTCCATTGGCAAATTCCAGGATCAGGAGTGCAGTATAAATAATAGGTTCATCCAGCAACGCAGTGCCTAAGGAAATATTATAGGGAGTGATGGCTTGAGGCGTGTCAGGCAAGTTATTCGCAGGGCAAAAAACCTCATCAAAGGTGCGTATTACTGTTTCGCGCACCGCACTTAATTCGGGAATGACCACAGCAACGGCAAGTGAAGCATCGTGCTCCAGCAAATGGCGCGCCCAGCGGGCAGCAGTAATAATCTCGGCGCGCCCATCAGCGCATCCACAACGTACCACGCTGGCATTGAGATTTTCTGGCGCGACAATCTGTGTAACGTGGGTACCTGCCACAGATAAGGATTGCAATAAATATTGTTGTTGCGGCGTAAATTCGTCAAAACCTGCGAAGCCCAGATGTGCAGGCAAGGGTAATGTGCCTGATTTAATGTGGGGGATTACGGCATCCGGCAACGTCGCGCTATCGAGCCACGCATTTTTTTTGCATAATCGTTCGAAGCGTTGTGCCCACTGTGCAAAGGCATGATTATCGGCATTTGCCGTGCCCTGAAACAGGCCGGCAGCGCTTTCCAGCGTAATGCGCCATTGCTTGAGCAAAGCCCACGCTGCTGCAGCATTTTCTGCAGCCGTGGATACCTGCAGCAAGCGTTGACCTTCTGCAGATTCAGCTATGATCCGCTCCCACAACGCTTGTTGTTGATAGGACGTTAACACGCCAGGCACACTATTGACGGGCTTGATCTCTAATATTTCACTCCAGCACCGTTCCCACCAAGTCGATAATGGCAAGATATCCGGGGTCGCCCACACGCTATGCCCCAATGTTTGCTGATATACATGAAATTCCTGGCGCAGAGAGCGGGCCAAACGTTGATTAGCTGTAAGAAGGGTGCCACCCTGTTCAAGTGCCGGAAAGAAATCAGTTGGATTCACACGAATTCGCCAATCGGTATTTCAGATGCAAAATTGACAGAGCATAACCTTTTCGGGCAGGGTATCACAGAGAGATATTGAGAAAAATAGCGGCAACTAATAAACACCATACGTCTGCTATTAAGTTAATAAATAACATTAATAATGATATTATAGATAATAATAAAGGATATTATTATTATTAATGGTGCCTTTAAGTCTTGTCTATCCTTGCCGCAACTTATAAAAACGACCTCACCGACACAGGATTTTGCACCGCAGCACTCGCCATTTTTATAATTGCCTATCCATTCGCCGTCAGTTCAGCTGCGGGTTGCAGTGATGGCCCAAGCGGGTGGCGGCTTATCTTTTCTTTGCCCAGCTGCAGTGAACATGGGCAATTGCATAGGCTATACCGCCAGCATCTTACAATACCCAGATGTTTTGTCATTTCGATTGAAGTGACAGTACAGAATCAAGAAAACCTGGCTCTACTTCTTTTCTTCAACACTAATCTTGCTTACGCGCTGCATCGCCTTAGGCAATAAAATGCCGCGACGTCCCCGTTCACCCAGATACTGTGCCAAATCAGCCGATTTGAGGATATGCTGTTTTTGGCCAACGTGAAGCGTCAAGTATGCTTTACGCGGGAGAATAATCATCGAAGTTATATACTCTTCACGTACGGCGCCCGCCGAGGTTGCGAGGCTGATAATTTTATTGCCCTTACCTTTGCTGAGCATGGGTAACTCACTTACAGGGTGCAGCAATAATCGCCCGGCATTAGTAATTACCGCAATGTTATCCGTACCCTTTTGCGTAATAAGCAGGGGTGGCAATACACGCGCACCATCCGGCACACCTAAAACTGTCTTGCCGTTTTTGTTTTTGGCATAGAGATCTTCGATTTTGGTCACGAATCCATAGCCCGCATCACTGGCAATTACATACAGCTCATCCGGATTACCCATGATAATGCCAGTGAATATTGCCCCCGCTGGCGGGTTGACACGACCTGTCAACGGTTCACCCTGGCCGCGTGCTGATGGCAAGGTGTGCGCCGGAACCGAATAACTCCGCCCTGTCGAATCAAAAAACAGCACAAGCTGGTTGCTACGACCTGTGGCGGCAGCCAGGAAGGTATCCCCCGCCTTATAACTCAGTGTTGCTGCATCGACATCATGCCCCTTGGCAGATCGCACCCAGCCTCTTTCAGAAAGAATCACTGTTACCGGCTCGGTAGAAATCAGCGCCGTTTCATCCATGGCTTGTGCAGGCAGACGTTCGACAATCGCTGAACGTCGCGTATCACCGTACTTTTCTGCATCGGCGATGATTTCTTTGCGAATAAGTGTTTTGAGACGCTGTGCCGACCCCAGAGTTTTTTCCAGACCATCGCGCTCTATAGCTAGCTCATTCTGCTCGCCACGAATCTTCATCTCTTCCAGTTTGGCCAAATGACGTAATTTTAATTCAAGAATCGATTCAGCTTGCGTATCACTGAGAGAAAAGCGGTGTATTAACGCTGGCTTGGGTTGATCTTCGTAACGAATAATGGCAATCACTTCGTCCAGATTCAGATAAGCAATTAGCAAACCATCCAGAATATGCAGGCGTTGCACTACCTTATCGAGACGATATTGCAAGCGACGCCGCACCGTTGTGGTACGGAAAGTTAACCATTCACTTAAAATATCACGCAGATTTTTAACCTGTGGCCGGCCATTAATACCGATCATATTCAGGTTAACGCGGTAGCTGCGCTCAAGATCAGTGGTGGCAAACAGATGATTCATCAACGCTTCCAGATCGACACGATTGGAACGCGGCACAATCACCAGGCGCGTGAGGTTTTCATGATCTGACTCATCGCGCAAATCTTCTACCATGGGCAGCTTCTTGGCATTCATTTGAGCGGCAATCTGCTCTAATATTTTAGCGCCTGACACCTGGTGAGGCAAAGCAGTGATGACAATGCCATCCCCTTCCTTTTCGTAGCGCGCGCGCATGCGCATGCTGCCGTTGCCAGTATGATACATACGCAGTATGTCAGCGCGGGGCGTGATTATTTCAGCATCCGTGGGGTAATCGGGGCCATTAACATGTTCACACAATTTTTCGATAGAAGCGTTAGGCTCATCAAGCAAAAGAATGCACGCAGCGGCAATCTCACGCGCGTTATGTGGTGGAATATCGGTGGCCATGCCCACGGCAATACCTGTGGTACCATTCAGTAACACATGCGGCAAACGTGCAGGCAGCAAGGCAGGCTCTTCTAGGGTGGCGTCAAAGTTCGGCACCCATTCAATAGTGCCCTGCCCCAACTCAGCCAGCAACACTTCGGAAAATCGCCCCAGCCGTGCTTCGGTGTAACGCATCGCGGCAAATGATTTGGGATCATCAGGTGAACCCCAGTTACCTTGGCCATCGACCAGTGGATAACGGTATGAAAACGGTTGCGCCATCAGCACCATGGCTTCATAACACGCCACATCACCATGCGGATGGAATTTACCCAGCACGTCACCGATGGTACGTGCCGATTTTTTGTGTTTGGCGGCGGCTGACAAACCCAGCTCAGACATCGCATAGATAATACGGCGCTGCACGGGCTTGAGTCCGTCGCCAATATGCGGCAAAGCACGATCAAGAATCACATACATGGAATAATCCAGATACGCTTTCTCAGTGAATGTCTTGAGCGGCTGGCGCTCGACACCTTCAAAATTTATTGCTGCGTTATTAGTTGTCGGCTTAGTCATGGCGGTCTTAATTTAAAGCATTACAAAACATCGGCAAGATTTCCCTTGTCTTCCAACCACACCTTGCGATCTGACGCACGTTTTTTTGCCAGCAGCATATCAATCAGACTGTCTGTTTTATCGTTCTTGTCTATGGTCAGTTGAATCAAGCGGCGCGTATCCGGAGCAATGGTAGTTTCGCGTAATTGCTGAGGATTCATTTCACCCAGCCCCTTAAAGCGCTGAATGCTCACTTTGCCCTTGATCTTTTCGGCCGCAAGGCGATCCAGCACGCCCTGCTTTTCAGCATCATCCAGCGCATAAAAAATCTCTTTGCCCACATCAATGCGGTACAGCGGTGGCATGGCAACATAAATATGGCCAGCCACTACCAATGGCCGAAAGTGACGCAGGAACAAGGCACACAGTAATGTGGCAATATGCGCCCCGTCGGAGTCGGCGTCAGCCAGGATGCAGATCTTGCCGTAACGCAATCCCTCCAGTTTATCGGAGCCAGGGTTTACACCAATCGCCACGGCGATATCATGCACTTCCTGTGATGCCAGCACTTCGTTTGAATCCACTTCCCAGGTATTAAGAATCTTACCACGCAATGGCATAATGGCCTGAAATTCGCGGGAACGGGCTTGTTTTGCCGAGCCGCCCGCAGAATCGCCCTCCACCAGAAATAATTCAGTGCGCGTCAAGTCTTGTGATGTGCAATCCGCCAGTTTACCGGGTAACGCCGGACCGCTGGTGATCTTTTTGCGCACCACGGCTTTGCCTGCACGCAAGCGGGTCTGGGCGTTATTAATGACAAACAGCGCGAGGCGCTCGCCCATTTCGGTGTGCTGGTTCAGCCATAAGCCAAATGAATCTTTGGCAACACCCGAAACAAACGCGGCACATTCACGCGATGACAATCGCTCTTTGGTCTGACCACTGAATTGCGGATCCTGCAACTTTACGGAAAGAATATAACTGCAACGGTCCCACACGTCTTCCGGTGCCAGGCGCACGCCACGCGGCAATAAATTACGGAAATCACAAAATTCACGAATCGCTTCAGTCAATCCCGTGCGCAAACCATTAACATGCGTTCCACCTTGAATGGTCGGGATCAAATTAACATAGCTTTCAGTAATCAGTTCGCCACTTTCGGGCAACCACACCACTGCCCAGTCAGCGACTTCTTTATTACCTTCAAAATGGCCGACAAACGGCTCTTCGGGCAACAATGGCGTACGTTGCAATTCATCGAGCAAATAATCTTTCAGGCCATCCTGATACTGCCATTCAATTTTTTCCTTGCTTGCCTCATCATGAAATGTCACCAGTAAGCCCGGACATAACACGGCTTTGGCACGCAATATATGCTGCAACTTCGGCACCAGGAATTTTGGTGTATCAAAATATTTAGGGTCTGGCCAGAAACGGACCGTAGTACCGGATATTTGTTTATCAACGGTGCCGATGGATTTCAGCTTGGAGACCTTTTCCCCGTCGGCGAACGCCATGTGATACTCTTTGCCGCCCCGGCGCACCCATACTTCCAGATGTTTTGACAAGGCATTAACCACGGATATGCCTACGCCATGCAAGCCGCCGGAAAACGTATAGCTTTTATTGGAAAATTTACCGCCCGCATGCAAGCGCGTCAAAATCACTTCCACGCCGGATACGCCTTCCTCAGGATGGATATCCACTGGCATGCCGCGCCCATTATCACTAACTTCCACAGAGCCATCTTTATGCAGGATCACATCAATGCGTTTGGCGAACCCGGCAATGGCTTCATCAACGCTGTTGTCGATGATCTCTTGGGCAAGATGATTGGGCCGCGTGGTATCGGTGTACATCCCAGGACGCTTGCGCACAGGATCGAGGCCACTTAAAACCTCAATCGCTGAGGCATCATAATTATTATTTATCATTCGATTGTTCATGAAAAAATCGTGTGTACTCTTAAATCATTCTGCACACGCGTGAGGTGACGCCTGCAGAGTGTCAATCAAAATGCCAATTGTGGGGAAAGTGCAAAAGATAGCGGCAGATAATCGCTTATTACTTAATCCCGGTCAATCTTTATAGCTGACTTAGACAAAGATCCTCGCCGCAAAGAAGTCAGTATGGCTCTGTTATTACGAATGAAGTGAGGTATATTGCTTAAGATCGTGCGGAATGATATTTAACAAATAGTATATTATAACTATATGATATATATAATTTTATTTTTAACATAAATCCTGTAATAAGGCGTGGTGTATCTCTGGGGGCAGCCTGTCCACTTGCGATTGGTAAGCGTCATGGTCTATTCCTACAGCAATTGGAGCCCCATCTTTCGCGGCAGAAATCATTAATGGTGTAAACTCAAAGCGCAGAAAATGAACCGCTGAAGTTTTCTCATCATTGGTGCGATCCATGTCTTCGTCGGCAATCGCCCAGACACGCTCATAGTTATTTACCTGCACCCAGACCCGATCTTCAATATGCGTCATACGCGCCAGCGCCTGCTGGCGCTCGCTCACATCATCATATTCAATCATGAAGGTGGCTTTCCAGTTATGACCATCGGGAATCAGCGGGTTGTATGCCGCCAGTTCTTCCTCAATGCCTGCAGGCTCAAAAATGCGCTCGGCACGCAACATTTCCTGAATCTGATATTGAATGGTCAAACGGTCTTCAAAATACAAAGTGGCGTGTGGGCCAATGGCAACACGCCGATGTTCTTTATGTGCCATCACTTCGGTGCGAAATAATGAACGCAACTCAGCATATTTTTCCAGGCCATATAAATCAGCGCGTGTAAGTTTTTTCATGTTAATGACCTGAATATATGCATTTACTCCCCTCGCCCGGATGGGGGAGAGGGGAGTGTTAATTAAATACCATAAGCCAAACGTAACAATGATAAAGGATGCAGCGGTGCGCTGCCGTCATCCAGGCCATTTTCTATCTGGTGACCTGCCATCGGACAATCACTGCTGTAATAATCTGCCTGGGCCTGTTTAACGCGGTTCACAACCGGTTTGCCGATCTTCATGGAGGCCTCGTGATATTCACTCTTTATCGCATAGGTGCCATTATGCCCGGAACAACGCTCAATCGGCTCGACCTGCGTCCCCGGAATCAAGTGCAGCGTATCCCGGGTTTTCAGGCCAATGTTTTGCACACGCAAATGACAGGATACATGATAAGAAACTTTACCCAGTGCTTTCTTGAAATCGGTTTTCAGCCGCCCTTCTTTATGCCGTAACATTAAATATTCAAAGGGATCAAATATCGCCTTGCGTACCTTGGCCACCTCAACATCATCCGGGAACATCAAGGGGAGTTCCTGCTTGAACATCAGCACGCATGAAGGCACAGGCGCCATAATATCCCAACCTTCTTCCACCAGTTTCGCCAGCACGGGAATGTTAGCCTGTTTGGCACGTGCCACTGCTTCAAGATCACCTAATTCCAGCTTGGGCATACCGCAACATTGTTCCTGCGGAACTAGCGTTACCACAATACCGTTATGCTCCAGCACCGCGATCAAATCCATGCCAATTTGTGGTTCGTTACGGTTACCGTAACAGGTGGCAAACAAGGCGACCTTGCCGCGTGTACGCTCTGTTGCAACCACCGTAATATTTGGCACAGTGCGACGGGCGGCCTGCTTGCGCAGGTTGTCGCTGTGAAATTCAGGCAACAGGGCATTGGCATGGATGCCAGCGACCTTATCTAGCACATTGCGTAGCGTCTGGTTTTTATTTGCAGCATTCACCACTTGCACGACCACGGGGATGCTGGCTAGTTTGCCTACGGCATCGGTAGAGGCAAGAATCTTATCACGCAGCTTGTCCTCACCTTTCTGGTGTTTAACCGCCTTGCCACGCAACATGAGATGGGGAAAATCAACATTCCATTCGTGAGGGGGCACATACGGGCATTTAGTCATGTAACACATGTCACATAAATAGCAGTTGTCTACGACATCCCAATAGACTTTTTTATCAACGCTATCCAGTTCCATCGTATCTGACGTGTCAATGGCTTCAAACAACAGTGGAAATGACTGGCACAAACTAAAACAACGGCGGCAGCCATGGCAAATATCAAAGACGCGCTCCATTTCATGCAACACGGAGGCTTCGTTGTAAAAATCGGGGTTTTTCCAGTCCAGCGGGTGGCGGGTAGGCGCTTCCAGGCTACCTTCGCGTCGATCATCCGGCGGTTTTGACATGCTTGCTCCTGGATGAAAGGGGGTTTATGAATAACCCAAAGACGGGTTCGAGCGGGGGACGCAAAGTCTCCCTGAATGCCGCTCGAACCCACTCCCCATTAATTGCCCAAGCTATCCAGCGCCTTTTGAAAGCGGTTAGCATGAGAACGCTCGGCCTTGGCCAGCGTCTCAAACCAGTCAGCAATCTCATTAAAACCCTCGACACGGGCGGCTTTCGCCATGCCGGGATACATGTCGGTATATTCGTGTGTTTCACCCGCAATTGCCGCTTTCAGATTAGCCGCCGTCGGGCCAATAGGCAGGCCTGTCGCCGGGTCACCAGAGGCTTCCAGATATTCCAGATGGCCGTGAGCGTGGCCCGTCTCCCCTTCCGCTGTAGAACGGAATACGGCGGAGACATCGTTATAACCTTCAACATCTGCTTTGGCAGCAAAATAGAGATAACGACGGTTAGCCTGCGATTCCCCAGCAAACGCGGCCTTTAAATTTTCTTCAGTTTGGCTACCTTTAAGAAGCACCATAATCCCCTCCTCAAAATATGTTTAATTTACCACGAATGACGGATTAGACTTTGTCTAAACCATTTTTAAAGTATAAGCCATTCAACGCCCACGTCAATATGGTATCTCTTCCTCAGCCTCGGAAAGTGCCAATATGTCTATTTCACAGGTTAATGAATGCAGCCTAAAACCTCTTGTAAAAGGTTATATTATTTCTTTAACCTCATGATGTATTTGTATGCACATGGTTTAATTGGTGAGCTGAAAAATAGAGCAATTATTGTATTTTATTGATTAAGACCACATAATCGCCCCTGCAATGTAGGGAAACATGAAATGCAAACATCGCTGGAACGAAGACTTGCGCGCCTTGCTCTCCTGAAATGGAGCGTCAGCCAATACAAATCAGCTTGTACTCCGTACGTAGACTGACGCCCTACCCCCATGTCCATTATCGAAGTCAACCACATCACCAAGGAATACCGCCTTGGGCAATTGCAAAGCCTCAAGCATAGCCTGCAACGCGCTGCGGCAAAACTGCGTGGCCAGCCCGTGCACGAACGTCCCCTTTTCAAGGCACTGGACGATGTAGACTTTAAAGTTGAAGCCGGCGAAGTGCTGGGCATTATTGGCCATAATGGCGCGGGCAAGAGCACATTATTAAAGATGCTGGCGCAAATCAGTGTGCCCACGCAGGGCAGCGTTACAATCCGTGGCAAAGTGGCGCCACTGATTGAAGTGGGGGCGGGACTGATCGGGGATCTCACCGGGCGTGAGAATGTCTTTCTCAATGGCGCAATCCTGGGGATACCCAAGGCAGAAATAAAGCGCAAGTTTGACGATATCGTTGCTTTCGCCGAACTGGAAGAATTTATTGATACGCCAATCAAGCGCTACAGCTCGGGTATGTCAGTGCGGCTGGGGTTTGCCATTGCTACCAGTGTGGATGCGGATATTCTGATAGTCGATGAGGTCCTGGCAGTGGGAGATCTGGCGTTCCAGCAAAAATGCATCGATCGGATGGAAAGTCTCATCAAAGGGGAAGGCCGCACCGTAATCATTGTAGGTCACAACATCCGCCAACTTGAACGCATCTGTGGTCGGGTAATGCTCTTGGATCATGGCCGCATATCGCAGGACGGCAGTCCACGTGAAGTCTGCGGCACCTTCTTCCGGGAGGCACAACAACGCACCTTGGCCAGGCACACTCACCTCGATGGTGAAATTACCCCGCAGCAGGGCAGCGGTTCAATTCGGGTAAAAAAAATCGAACTCCTTAACGATGAAGGAATGACGGTGAATAGCACGGGGCTGCATGAACCTCTCACCGTGCGCATTTTCTTTGTTTGCGACAAGCCGTTGGAACGCCCGGAAGTTGTAGTGGGATTACATACTTCAGACTTTGTCCATGTGCTTGCCGTGAGCAATGCGCTGCCGGACATTCGACCCAACCTGGCGGCCGGCTCACATCAAGTAACCTGCCGGTTGGCGGATATCCCCCTGCGGCCGTTTTCATACAGCCTGCGACTTGCCTTTCTGGATCAATACAGGCAGATGCTTTGGTATGGAGAAAACATTCTGCCGGTATTGGTATCCCCAGGAAAATATGACGTCACTCGATTGCCAGAAATCGGGCTTATAGATATTTCTGCCGCATGGTCATTTGAGCATGAAGATACCATCAGCTTAATGCGCCCACCAAAAGATGTGTAACCTTCACGATATGTCTTCCGAGCATAAGCTATTCACTGGGGTTAACAGCACCGGGCATATGTTAAGGCGCCTCGCACATTCATCATTGAAGTCGTTCTTACCCGTAGTCAAAAACAGTGATAAAAATAAAAAAGGCGCTATGATTCTGCACCCCGCCCCCAGCTTTGGCAGTCTGGGTGACCAAGCAATGTTATTAGCCGCAATAAGAGGATTACGAGAGAATCATTACAACGAAGTTGCATTACTCACTTCAGGCAGGCCTTCCCGCGCTGACATGCCGGTATTCGCTGACAATCTGCTAAATCCCCAACTTTATTTCGATGGCTCAATAATTGACTCCATCCGCTTCTTAAAATATTTCGCCGCAAAGGATGGTTTGTTCGTGGTAGGCGCGGATGTTATGGATGGCTATTACTCCCCAATTGAATCATTACAAAAAATCCATCTTTTAAGTCTTGCTGCATCCTTAGGTTTACCGAGTAAGGTTTTCGGCTTTAGTTTTAACGAGCAACCCGCTGATGTCGTCGTTACCGCATTACGGGCATTACCTGCCAATGTCACTTTATTAGCCCGTGATCCAGTTTCGTGTAGACGTCTTGAAAGTAGATTAGATCGTTCGGTTCGTTTAGTCGCTGATCTTGCATTCCTGATTCACCCTGATCCAACCGGGGAATCGGCAAAATCTACTTTAAGCTGGATCAAACATCAACGTGCTCAGGGCGCTAAGGTAATCGGTATCAACGCAAATTCGCTTCTCGCACGCGGTAACTTCGAAGATCCGTTTCCTATTGCAACAGGATTGGCCCACACCATTATCGATTTACATAGAACTCATCCAGAATTATGTATTGTAATGATACCTCACGACTTCAGAGGTGCTTTCAACGATGTTGTCCTCAATCGCATCACTACTGAAATGGCAAGCTTTGGGAACGCCGCTCTCAGTAAAAGAATTTTTTCAATGCCAAACACTTGCTCTGCTGAAGAAGTTAAAGCGGTATGTGGGGAACTGGATTTCGCGATAACGGGCCGAATGCACTTAGCCATAGCCTGCCTTGGCCAAGGCACACCCGCAATCTGCATTGGTTACCAAGGCAAGATGGAAGGGCTGCTCGAGCATTTCGAATTACAAAATATGATCATATCCCCCAGCAATGCTTTTAATTCCAATGGACTTGCTGATCTAGCCAAAACCACTTTGGCAAGAACATCAGAATTGCGAGCGCAAATAAACAAACACCTTCCCAGGATACTTTCCTTGGCAAAACTTAATTTTGAGTAGCTTGTAATGCTACTTTTTATGAAAACTTTCTGGTAAATAGATCATGCACCTGCTTGTGATAAGTGCCACTTTCCCCACGCCAGACCAAGCCTCTGGCGATCTACGTTTTTATACCCTGCTCTTACTTCTGGCGCGGAAGCACAATGTGCTTTTCTGCGCCCTGAATGCGGATGGCACCGCCAAGCCCAGTAATGATGGCGGCGCGCTGCTTGAACAGGCTGGCATTGCTTCAGGCGAAATGGATCTGTTGCATGCGCTCAAACACTTCAAACCCGACATTGTGTGGTTCGAGTTTTATAACCAAGTTCGGCCGGAGCATCTTGCTCTGCTTCAACACTACTGCCCGCAAGCCCGGCTTGTAGTAGATTCTGTCGATGTGCATTTCAATCGGCTTGCAACCAAAGCCAGGTTGACAGGCAAATCTGAGGATCTGGCAGAAGCACAGGAAGTAAAACTACAGGAATTGGCGGCTTATGCGAATGCCGATATGGTCATTGCGGTGAGCGAAGACGACCGGCAACTGATCCGGCAGGCGCTGCCAGACATGCCAGTGGAGATCATTCCTAATATTCACGCCGTGCCGGCCTTTCCCGACAAGACAAAGCGTCGTTTTGGCGAACTGGTGTTTGTGGGTGGCTTCAAGCACGCTCCCAACGTGGATGCCATGCAGTATTTCTGCCGTGAGGTAATGCCGCTCATTACCGCCGCCCGTCCGCTGGCACGGCTGAAGATTATCGGCAGTCACCCGCCGCAGGTCATCCATGATCTGGCAGGCGAGCACGTGGATGTGCTGGGCTATGTGCCAGAAACAGCCCCGCATCTCCAAAGCGCCTATATCTCGGTCGCCCCGCTTCGCTATGGTGGCGGCATGAAAGGCAAGGTGGGCGAAGCCATGTCTTACGGGCTTCCCGTGGTCACGACTTCGTTTGGCGCCGAGGGTTTCGGCCTGACACCCGGTGAAGATTTGCTTATCGGCGACACCGCCGAAAGTTTTGCCGCGCAGGTGATCACCCTGCTGGACGATGCCGACCTACACGACCGGATTGCGCGACATGGCTACCATTTCATCGAGCAACATTATTCGGTTCACGTGGTGAAGGGTCTTATCGACGCGACCATGCAACGGCTCACCACCTTGCCACCCCGTGTGATACCGCTGCGTCAGCATCTACAACGCTGCAGCCAGGACTGGTATAGACGCCATATTGCCTGGCGAATTGGTGGGAAGAGGCACCTTTGATCTGGCCGCCGTCAGTCCCCGTGTGTTTTAGAAAAGTAGTTCTCAGGTATCAATACTGTTCACTTAAATAAACCCAAGGCAGACTTTATATAAACCATGTCACCTGAGTGAAGCGAGGCCCTGGAAGATCTCTCACCTTCGTTTGAGACTCGAGACAATGATCTCCCCCGGGAACTGCTCCTGGCGGTCGCCTTCGGGAGAAATGACAGCGTGGCCAATGTAATGTAAATAACACAAAGCCAACATCATTGCCTTAAGTATACTCTTGCAGATCCCGCTATATTTTGTAGCCTAAGTCAGTGTATAATTGTCGAGCAAACAGATGCTGATCCAAGTTAAAATAGATCAGATTTAACCCATCAATTTAATCAGCTTAATAATTGTTTTCTGGTAACTTAAACTCATGATTCAGTCCGCCAAAAATCTCTATGCTTACCGCGAATTAATGGGGGTGCTCGCCTGGAAAAACATTACCCTGAGATATAAACAGGCATATATGGGTATTGCATGGGCAGTAGTTAAGCCATTGACTCTTATGCTTATTTTTACTCTTGTCAGAAGCTTTGTGGGCATTGACAGCGGTACTATCCCCTACCCTTTGCTAACCTTTGTCGCCCTTATCCCGTGGATCTTTTTCCAGGAGGCTACCTCCGAAGGGGTGGGCAGCGTGGTTGGCAATGCCACCCTGATTCGCAAAATCTACTTTCCGCGCGAAATATTTCCTCTGACAACGGTGGTCACTAAATTGGTCGAACTCGGTATTAACATGGTTATTCTGGGCGGATTAATGGCATATTACGGC
>JBKJTS010000208.1:0-20306 GCA_046590885.1 Gammaproteobacteria bacterium | reverse complement strand
TCTGTGTTGGTTAGTTATTTCAGACTCAGAACCCAGTCAATCAATGCGCGAATTTCGCTATCAGGTGCATAATCAGGCACTTCTGGCGGATAAACTCTTTTGCCAGCTGCATATTGCAAGTATTCTGCACGCCATTTATCGTAATCAATCACATTACCCTGAGCGTCTTTTTCACCCCACAGATAATCAAAACGCGGCATGATGGAGTTCACCTGCACCAGGCGTGGATTGAAGAAGTGCAACAACATCCATTCACGTGATGAGTTTCTTGATCCTACATGAAGAAGATCGGGTCCTTTACGATCGGAACCAAACGCAGTCGGGTTTTCGCCGTTGAAGTCACCCAGATAAGGAGGCGCTCCAAAGACTTGCCAGTCCTGGGTTTGTTCAGGCAATAAGGTATGACACCACCAGCAACCCTGAACCACAAACTCAGTTTTACCTTGAGAGATTTTGAAAGTGTTTTTATCACCAGCTGCTGCCAAGGTAGTTTCTGGAACCCAGCCACGGATCGCAGTTGCGTTTTCGATATAGCTTACCTCTTCACCATTGAACTCACCGAGCCCGATGGTGAACACCACACCTTCTCTTTGACCAACGCTGTGATTCGACCCACTGACGCTACCAATCTGACCTAAGCCCTCACTTAAATCCTGCACCCCCCGGCCTAGATCATTCGGATGGCGAATGTTTGGCGGCATTGGTACACCAGACTTATAAATATAGGCGGTTACCGGTGGGTCAAATTTAGCGCCGGTTTTAGGATCTGTATTCAGAACCACGGTAATTGGCCTGTTGATACCCAGCAACAAAGGATCGGCATATCCGAAACCGATGTCAAATCCGGATGATAACTGCTTCTCCAATGCCACTTTGGTTGACATTGCGGATCGCAAGTCAAAACTCGGCATGAAAATAGTGATGACCATCGAGAGGCCTAACGCGCCCCCCACCATTGCTGCACCTAATCGATACTCTTTAAAAGCCACTTTGTGAACCCTCCCAATTTTTGGTTCATATTAGCCCTCCGGCTACCCGTTAAATACTACTGGGTGCCGAAGGGGGTTTTTTGATTTTTAAACCAACAACCTTGAATCTTAACGCTCGTACGCCAACTCGTGGGCGTAACGACCTTCGGGCAAGACGGTACCAACTCGGGCTGTCATCCACATATTGAAGAGCCATACCAGGTTGCCCGTAAATACCATCGTTCCACCTACCCAGCGTGCAATCATATAGGGATGTTCTGCAATCACTACGTCGATGTACGGAACTTCGTAGATCTTGCCTGCACCTTGAATCAGGCCTGCAATGGTCATGGAGATCCAGTAGATGCAGAAACCTATCAGAACGAACCAGTAGTGGATATTAGCCAACGCCAAGGAGTATACCTTTCTCTTCAACATTTGCTGCAAACCGAAGTACACAGCGGCGATTTCAAGGAAGGTAGACATGCCCAACAAGGCCAAGTGAGCATGAGCAACAATCCAGCCCGTGCCATGGATATACCAGTTAATGGAACGTGTCTGTTGAAACCCGCCCTGCATGTTCAGTGGCACCGCCAAAAGAACACCGGTCATGGAGAATTTTGTTTCAATATTCTCTACAAACAGGGTCCATTTGCCTTTCATGGTCAACAAGATATTGGCAACGAAAGCTACCGCAGGAATCAGAATCAACACACCTTCTACTGAAGCGAAAGACTTCAACCATTCCGGAATCGGCGAAGACATGATGTGATGCGAGGCCGGGGTGGAGTAAAAGACGATAATTGACCAGAAATGCAGATGACCAATCCGGTGCGAATACAATGGATTACCAGTTAGCTTTGGAATCGTGTAGTACGCAATAGCCGCAGCAACCGGTGTGATCCATAACCCAAGCAGGTTATGCGCATTCCACCAAGTCAAATAAGCTTCAGACAAACCGGTTAAATGGAAATACTCAGGGGAGTTACCCACCAGCAGTACGATACCAACCATGAAGGTACAGGAACCGAAGAACCAGTTAGTAATATAAATACCCTGGGTACGTCGATGGGCGATAGTCATGATGACGTTTACGCACAACGGCGTAATCACACCTAGCAAAATCACCAGATCCAGCGGCCACGCAAAGTCTGAGTACTCACGGCCGGAAGTAATACCGATCCAGAGTGAGAACAACGCAGTGGAAAGACCAACGTTCCACATCATACCTGTCCACAGGCCCAGCTTTTCTGACCACAACTTGGTGTTACCCAGTGCTGGCGTCATGTACATCATGGTCATGGCGAATGCCATGGAAATCCAGCCGACGATTACCGCGAGCACATGTACTTGACGCATGTGTCCAAAGGCAAACAATTCAGTCCCGGTGACAAAATCCGGGAAGGCTAGCTTCGCCGCATTAAATGAACCAAGTCCTGTACCTACAACAAACCAGAATATTGAGGAAAAGCCGAAGAAAATAGCCGATGAACCGGCCGGGATATCCTCATTTTTCCCTGTTAAATACTTTAATAACATAACCCCTCACCTCCCAGGTAATTTACAAACCTTTGACTTGGATGAAACTTGTAGCACTTATTCCTTTATTTTATTTAATAAATACCAAGACATCCACATACTTGAAAATGCGAGCACAATACCACATGTGGCGGCAATCGTTGCTATCATGATGAACCCCCTTACTTTATATTTACTGAGCCATTAATAATATTACAAAGGTAACAATTCTCAAGGAACTTAATTACTGGTTTGCCAGTCTGACAAAATATATAAGTAATTTACTATTTTGTGGGCATTACTGGGGCGGCATTAGCTTCTAATGTGCCATGCTTAATCCATGCAGCTACCACGATAATTGCAAATGCTATTCCAAATAGAAACATCATGGCATCAACAAAACCAGAAAAGGTCGTCGGGTCATATGCTTCCATACCCCATCCGCCCCAACTCGCATAAGGACCACGACCCACTGCGCACATCACTGCAGCCCCAAACACACTGCCATTCCCCATGCCCGTGGTTATGCCTGCAATTATGGCAATGGGCAAGGTTTTAGCAATTGTCAGTTTATTTGTCTTCATAATTCTCCCTCCCGTACAATTTTTTGTATGATACCCGCACCAAATGACTTTACCGAATCGTCATCTGCAAGTATTAACATCAAATAAAGAAAAAAGCAATACGTCCGATACAATCCTTTGCCATTAAAATATACCCCCATATCCGATCGTGCCATAGGCAGCCCACCCGCGTCAAGGCCATAATCCATTTTCTAGAGGTGGTTACCTAGAACAATATTATTGTTTATTTGTACACCCCATTAAGCCATGTATTTTATAACTGCGCCAATAACTTAATTGATAATAAATACTAGCTAAATGTCTGTTAAAGGGTCGCATCACAAGACGGAATCGAACACTTTTAAACATCACCTTTTCATATAATGAGTTAATGTGTATTGCGTACCCGTGGCACTCTGATTAGACTTGCGCGATCGTTTCTTTATTGACATGCAAGGAATAGCCAATAATCGCCATGACTGAACTGCTCCCCGCTGATTCTGTGGGTCTGGTGACTCCCCAAATTCTACACTTTGATGTTGCACTCCCGCTGGACTGCGGCAGGACTCTGGCGTCCTATGATCTTATTTATGAAACTTATGGCGAACTGAATACAGCGGGCACAAATGCGGTGCTGATTTGTCATGCGCTGTCAGGTGACCATCATGCGGCGGGCTATCACAGCGCGGAAGATCGTAAGCCGGGCTGGTGGGATAGCTGCATTGGCCCAGGCAAGCCGTTTGATACCTGCCATTTTTTTGTGGTAAGCGTGAATAATCTGGGCGGTTGTAAAGGCTCGACCGGCCCTACCACTATTAACCCGACTACGGGCCAACCCTATGGGCCGGACTTTCCGATCGTGACGGTCAAGGACTGGGTACGCAGCCAGGCACGGCTTGCTGACCGGCTAGGTATTGCTCAATGGGCGGCAGTGATCGGGGGCAGTCTTGGCGGTATGCAAGTATTGCAGTGGTCTATTGATTATCCGGCCAGAATTCGTTATGCGCTGGTGATTGCGGCGGCGCCCAAATTG
The DNA here is from genome assembly GCA_046590885.1 of Gammaproteobacteria bacterium. Classification (GTDB taxonomy): domain Bacteria; phylum Pseudomonadota; class Gammaproteobacteria; family Ga007554. The sequence continues at coordinate 16,224 of JBKJTS010000208.1, read as the reverse complement.
TCTGCGCAGAATATCGCCTTTAATGAGGTGGCGCGTCAGGCAATCATGTCTGATCCGGATTTCCACGCAGGCCACTATTATGCTCATGACATGATTCCACGCCGGGGGTTGATGCTGGCGCGCATGCTGGGACATATAACTTATTTATCAGACGACCTGATGCGCGCCAAGTTTGGGCGTGAGCTGCGGGAAGGCAAGCTCAATTTCGGGTTTGATGTGGAGTTTCAGGTGGAGAGTTATTTGCGGTACCAGGGTCGCGCCTTTGTCGAACGCTTTGATGCCAACACTTATCTACTGATGACCAAGGCGCTGGATTATTTTGACCCAGCCAGTGATTATAATCATGACTTATCTGCCGCACTACAATGGGCTACTGCGAGCTTTCTGGTGGTGGCGTTCACAGGGGACTGGCGCTTTGCGCCCCCGCGCTCACGTGAGATTGTACGGGCACTGCTTGATGGTGATAAGGATGTAAGTTACGCTGAGATCGAGGCCAATGAGGGGCATGACGCTTTTCTGATGCCAATCCCACGCTATATGGAAGTGCTGGATGCATATATGCGGCGTGTAGCCACCGAGGTAGGGGTATGATGACGTCTCCTAATGCTGAGCGCCCGCCAACGGCCGCACAATCTCCCATGAACGTACTGCGTCCTGACCTGGATATTATTAGCGAATGGATTACTCCAGGCAGCCGGGTACTGGATCTAGGCTGCGGTGACGGCACGCTGCTGGCGCATCTTTGGGATACGCGGCAAGTGAGCGGCTATGGACTGGAAATTGATAGCGTAAACATCGCCAAGTGCATTCGCGCGGGGGTGAACGTTATTCAAACTGACCTGGACGCGGGGCTCTCGGATTTTGACGAAGCGTCGTTTGATTACGTGGTAATGACGCAAACCTTGCAGGCGGTGTATTATCCGGCGCGCCTGCTGGATGAAATGTTGCGTGTTGGCCGCGAGGGCATTGTTACTTTTCCCAATTTTGGTCATTGGCGTTGCCGCATGCATGTGGCATTGCGGGGCCGCATGCCGGTGTCTCGTACCTTGCCTGAAGAATGGTATAACACGCCGAATATTCATTTATGCACGCTGCGGGATTTTGAAGCATTGTGCGCGAAAAAAGGCATTCGTATTTTGCAGCGCACGGTGGTGGATTACGCGCATCACAGCAATTTCGCCATGAGCCTGCTACCTAATCTGCTCGGCGAGATCGCGCTGTATCGTTTTCAGCGTATAAAATAGCATCAGGCGGACGTCCACTCATCTATCCCCCCTGCGTATTCAATGATAAGAGGGGCATGATCGGAAAAACGCTGCTCTTTATAGATGGCAGCGGCTGTTACTTTATCTTTCAAGCCGGGTGTGGTGATCTGGTAATCAATGCGCCACCCGACATTCTTTGCCCACGCTTGGCCGCGATTAGACCACCAAGTGTACTGACCAGCATCTTGATTAACAATGCGAAAGGTGTCGATAAAACCCGACGCGCCGAATAACTCATCCATCCAGGCACGCTCTTGGGGTAGAAAACCGGAGTTCTTTTGATTGCTGCGCCAATTTTTCAGATCAATAGCCTGGTGGGCAATGTTCCAGTCTCCACAGATGATGTATTCACGGCCACCGGCACGCAAACGCTGCAATACCGGATGAAGGCGCGCCATAAGATCAAACTTCACGGCTTGACGCACTTCACCACTGCTACCGGATGGCATATACAATGAGATCACGCTTAGCCTGCCAAAGTCGGCCTGAATATAACGGCCTTCGGCATCAATATCCGGCCAGCCCAGCCCCATCACCACTTTATCGGGTCTAGTTTTACAATACAGGGCTACACCACTGTAACCTTTCTTTTGCGCGTCATGGAAATAAACATGATGCCCCGCAGGACGATAAACTTCGGGCGGCAGTTGATGTTCCTGGGCTTTGGTTTCCTGCAGGCACACGACATCGGCATTTTGTTGCATCATCCACTCAAAAAAACCTTTGGAAGCCGCAGAGCGAATGCCGTTGACATTAAGCGAGATTATTTTCATCGGGGACCAGTGATTGGGAATGAGTACAGGATTATACCGCGCAGAAAGTGGGGTGTGATAATATTCATGCCTTATAATCTGATATAACCCGCACTGGCATTGGGGCCACTCACATGGAAAATTACCAGCACGACTTCCTCGACTTTGCAATTGCCACGGGCGTGTTACGCTTTGGGGAATTCACTTTGAAATCGGGCCGCCTCAGCCCGTATTTTTTTAACAGTGGTCTGTTTGACAGCGGTGGCAGCATTGCCCACCTGGGGCGTTTTTATGCGGCGGCGCTGCAAAATTCTGGCATCACCTATGACATGCTGTTTGGACCAGCGTATAAAGGCATACCGCTGGCGGTTGCCACCAGCATTGCGCTAGCCGATCATCATCAGCGCGATATTCCCTTCGCATTCAACCGTAAAGAAGCAAAAAAACACGGCGAAGGCGGCACCATAGTAGGCGCACCATTAGCAGGGCAGGTGATGATCATCGACGATGTCATTTCTGCGGGAACCTCGGTGCGCGAATCCATCGACATTATCAAACCCACAGGCGCACTGCCCGCAGGCGTGATCATCGCTCTTGATCGACAGGAACGCGGCACCGGCATGTTGTCGGCGATTCAGGAAGTAGAAAAAACCTATGAGATTCGGGTTACCAGCATTGTGAATCTGCAAAGCCTGATCGAGTATCTATCATTGCTACCCGCAATGGCCGAACCGCTGGAAAGAATCACTGCCTATCAGCAACAGTATGGTGTGCAAACGTAAAGCGCAATTTCACCGCCAGCTAATTAATGTCGCCTAATTAATGTGCCAACGCCTTCATCGGTAAACAGCTCCAACAACACGGCATGTTCCACCCGCCCGTCAATAATGTGTGCGGCTTTGACACCGCCCTGCACGGCTTCGAGGGCGCAACGGATTTTGGGGAGCATGCCGCCATAAAGCGTGCCGTCTGCAATCAAGGCATCGACCTGGTGCGGATCGAGGTTGGTCAACACATTGCCTTGCTTGTCGAGCACACCGGGGATGTTGGTCAGTAGCATCAATTTTTCGGCTTGCAGCATTTCGGCAAGCTTTCCCGCTACCAGATCGGCATTGATATTGTATGAACGTCCATCTGTGCCAACGCCGATCGGCGCGACTACCGGAATAAAATTGCCACTTACCAGCATGTTGATAAGTGAAGCATCAATACTTGCTACTTCTCCAACATGACCCATGTCAATAATTTCCGGCACGTTGAGCTCAGGCACCTCCAGTTTGGACATGGCGCGGGTAATGGTGAGCTGGGTGGCACGAATCATGCCACCATCTTTGCCGGTCAAGCCCACTGCACATCCTCCCTGTTGGTTAATCAGATTAACAATTTCCTTGTTGACCAGTCCGCCCAGCACCATCTCGACGACATCCATGGTTTCGCTGTCAGTGACGCGCATGCCATCAACAAATTCGCTTTGTTTACCGAGACGTTGCAGCAGTTTGCCAATTTGTGGCCCGCCGCCGTGTACCACCACCGGATTAATACCCACCAGCTTCATGAGTACAATGTCGCGCGCAAAACCATTTTTCAGCGCCTCGTCAACCATGGCGTTGCCACCGTATTTAATGACAATCGTTTTACCCTGAAAACGCTGAATATACGGCAACGCCTCGGTGAGGACGTGAGCAATGTTCATGGCGGTTGATGAAGAAAGTGTCATGGCTTAACCTGGTTCTATTCTAAATAGCTTGCTTTTAAAAAGGTAATTTTAAATTAGGATTCAGTTCCAGCAATTTCACGCGGAACTGGTCTTGTATGCGCAGCAAGGCAGTGGTCGTATCAGCTTCAAAACGCAATACTAACGATGGTGTCGTGTTTGAAGCGCGCACTAATCCCCAGCCGTCCTGGAAATCGGCACGCAAACCGTCGATGGTGGTAATTTTAGCGTCCGGGAATTTAGCCTGCTCCAGCAGGCGTGCCACAAACGGCAACTGCTCGCCTTCCTGCAATTCAATTTTAAGTTCGGGGGTACTGATAGCATTCGGCAACTCTGCAAATACCTCGCTGGTACTGCGCATATCTCGTGCCAAAATTTCCAGCAGACGTGCGGCAGTGTACAATGCATCGTCAAAACCATACCAGCGTTCTTTAAAGAAAATATGCCCGCTCATTTCACCCGCCAGTGGCGCGCCAGTTTCTTTCATTTTAGCTTTCACCAGCGAGTGACCGGTCTTCCACATCAATGGCTGGCCGCCATACTCGCGGATAACCCGCGCCAGATGCGTAGAACACTTAATGTCAAAAATGATTTCTGCACCAGGATTACGCGATAATACATCTTTTGCATACAGCATCATTTGCCGGTCGGCCCAAATGATTTCGCCCTGTGAAGAAATTACCCCGAGACGATCGCCGTCACCGTCAAACGCCAGTCCCACATCGGCCTTAAGTTTTTTCACAGTCTTAATTAGCTCTGCGACATTTTCTGGCTGGCTGGGATCAGGATGGTGGTTGGGGAAGGTGCCATCAATCTCGCAGTACAGTTCCGTGACATCACATCCCAGCAAGCGCAGCAGGTGAGGCGCAAGCTCACCTGCTACACCATTCCCACAATCCACTACCACTTTGAGCGGGCGTGCCAAGCGAATGTCGCTGGTGATACGCTCGATATAATCCGGCACCACATTCGCGACCTTGTAAGTGCCATTACCACTCAGTAAATCGCCGGTTTCAATGCGTGAACGCAGGCGCTGAATCGCTGTTTCCGCCAGGGTTTCACCTCGCAGTACCATCTTGAAACCATTGTAGTCGGGTGGATTATGGCTTCCCGTGACCATCACGCCTGAGCTGCTGCTCAGGTAATGGGTAGCAAAATACAGGACCGGCGTTGGCACGCGGCCAACATCAATCACATCACGTCCGGAAGCACGCAAACCATTACTAAGTGCCTGCACAAACTCGGGGCCTGAGAGCCGTCCATCACGCGCGACAATTACTGTTTGTTGACCCCGGGCATATGCTTCACTACCAATCGCACGACCTAACTCATACACAATTTCAGCAGTAAGTGTATCGCCTACTACGCCACGAATATCATATGCCCGAAATATTGAAGCAGGAATCATAATTGCGTCCTTTTGCTGGCCGGCTTTTCTCTGCCCAACCTGATTATTAACAAGTGCCGCTGACGGCATTTCTTTCTGAAAAATTTCCATGACGTCGTCAAGATCCCACGGGGCGGTCCCTGCCCCCCCCGCCTTTACCAGCAAAGACCGGTCAGGAGGAACGGGCGGGGGGATAGGGTGCGCCATTATCTTTGCCAATACAGCCATGGCACTTTGAAAATTATACAAGACCACGCGCTGTTCAGCCTGTTTTTTTCCCTGACGGGCTATTGCCATTAAGGTATTAAGATCATTGCGCACCAAGCGAGTTACCATTTTACTGAACACAAAGGCAAACAACGCCATCAGCAATATTGCGCTCACAAATATTGACCAGAACAGGCGTTCTACCGGAGATATGTCATCATTACTATCCTTCGTGGTGCCACCCACGCCACTTTCTGTCGCAGACCAGAACACCAGCTTCCATTGCGTGCCTGGCACCAGTGCACTCAACGGTGCTTTGACATTCTGCAAGGTCGGGTCACCACGCGTTGCCCATACCACACCTTGGTCCTTCCCCGTGCTCTGCTGTATCTCTGTATACCCATGTCCTGCGGCCACCCGATTCAGCAGCTGCTGCAAGAATGCATTACTGAAAGTCACTCGTATATAACCCACAGTGTCTTGCCCCACATGTATTGCCCGCACAATATCAATTGCGTGTGCATCCTGTAACACGATGGGCGCAGGATCAGGATTCGTAGTATTATCTGGCTCCTCACCGAGGCGCAGCAACCTCACACTCTGTGCTTCCGGAAAGAGCGCGACCAATTCCACTTGCCGATCATCAAGACGCCGCCCTTTCTTCATCAGCAACAAACGTGCTATAGCGGGGTCGCGTGTCACCAATTCCACCCGGGCAACTTGCAACTGCAACAGCTTGTCGAATTGGGCAACAATCTGCGCCAGCTCTGTTTCACTGCGCAGCTGGTTATAGCGCCCTGAATCTGCTGTCAGCAAATGAAATGCCAGCCACGCTGCCACAAAGAGAACTATGCCATAGGCTACAAAATGAAACAGTGTAAGTTCTGCAAGACTGATGCGGACATTTGTGCCAGGCCAACGGATTTTTTTTGTTATACTCATAATGTACTAAAAATATCCTTTTTATCCTGCAAACAGCAGCTGAAACCACCGCCGTTTTCCGGTTTATACCCGTCCCGAATGTCCAAAGCCCCCGTCACCACGCTGACTGGTATCAAATGCATCAACCACTTCAAAACTCACCTGTACCACCGGCAGAAATACCATCTGCGCAATGCGTTCTCCCACTTCCACACAAAAACTCTGCTGGCTGCGATTCCAGCATGATACAAATACTTGCCCGTGATAATCCGAATCAATCAAGCCCACCAGATTACCCAGTACAATGCCATGCTTATGCCCCAAACCGGAACGTGGCAGCAATACCGCAGCCAACCCAGGATCCTCCACATGAATCGCCAGTCCGGTGGGAATCAAATGTGTTTCGCCGGGACGAATATCCAGAGGTGCGTCCAGACAGGCACGCAAATCCACACCCGCTGCACCTGGCGTGGCATAGTGTGGCAGCGGAAATTCCGCGCCGATGCGCGGATCAAGAATTTTAAGTTTTACTCTTTTGTGGATAAGGGGATTGAAGTTGGGCATGTACTCTCTCTGCGATAATTGTGATTAATTGTCGCGCCAATTTATCTTTGCTGGTCTGTGGCAATTGAGTACCGCCACCATCCCAAAATAACATCAGCGCATTTTCGTCACTGTTAAAACCGCTGCCCCGGGATAAGGCTGTGGCGCCTACCCAGTTGGCGGCGATCATATCCAGCGATTTTGCAGCGCGCTTGGCCTGTGCGTGAGCTTCCAGATCATCAGTCTCGGCAGCAAATCCCACCGTGAAAGGCCCACCTTGCTGGCCTTGCTCAGTAGGGCGGCGCAAGGCCGCCACACTTGCCAGAATATCCGGGGTACGTTCCAGAGCCAAATTAATATTCGCCGCGTGGGTCTTTTTTATCTTGCTGGCAGCCACGTGTTGTGGACGATAGTCGGCTACCGCCGCCGCGCCAATAAAAATATCACACTGACTCACTCTGGACATTACTGCTTCATACATCTGCGCCGCGCTTTCAACATCGACACGCGTAACGTGCGCGGGTGCGCGTAATGCCACCGGTCCACTGACCAAGGTAACGGTGGCACCTGCTTCGAAGGCCGCCGCCGCAATCGCGTAGCCCATCTTGCCGGAACTGTGATTACTGATATAGCGCACCGCATCCAGTGCCTCGCGAGTCGGCCCGGCGGTGATCATCACATGCTGTCCGCGCAAACTGCCGATTTCACCGAACAACGCCGCCGTCATCTCCACCAAGTGATGTGGCTCCGTCATGCGCCCCAAACCCACTTCACCGCACGCCTGATCGCCCTCACCTGGCCCCAATATGCGCACACCGCGCCCTTCCAGCATCTGACGATTTGCCTGGGTCGCCGGATTAGCCCACATCTGGCGATTCATCGCCGGCGCCAAGGCAATGGGTGTATCGCAGGCCAAACATACCGTGCTGAGCAAATCATCTGCCAGCCCGTGCGCCAGTTTTGCCATAAAGTTCGCGCTGGCCGGTGCCACCAGCACCGCATCGGCCCACCGCGCCAGCGCAATATGACCCATGCCAGCTTCTGCCTGCGGATCCAGCAAATGCAGATGCACCGGATTCCCCGACACCGCCTGCATGGTCAATGGGGTAATAAACTCGGTTGCACCATGCGTCATCACCACCCGCACCTGAGCACCCGCGTCACGCAGGCGCCGTGCCAGATCCGCACTTTTATAGGCCGCGATCCCACCGGTAACGCCGAGCAAAATATGTTTGTTCAAGAGCGAGTTCATGTACACTATTCAGCCATAGATGATTATTTAGAATTTTACTCCAGAATCCCCTCTTATCGTTATCTATTCATCATTAATATATTCGTCATTCACTTTGCTTTTCAGGATCATCCATGTCCATCACCCAATGGCCCACCGCTGAACGCCCGCGCGAAAAGCTGCTGCTACGCGGCCCGGCCGCCCTGTCGGACGCTGAATTACTGGCAATTTTCCTGCGTACTGGCGTACCCGGCAAAACCGCCGTAGATCTGGCGCGCGGCCTGTTAAGCGAATATGGTAGCCTGCGCGCCCTTCTGGACGCCGATCAAAAGCAATTTTGTCGGGGGCATGGTTTGGGTTTGGCCAAATATGTGCAACTTCAGGCCGTGCTGGAAATGGGTCGCCGTCACCTGCGTGAAATCTTGGAACGTGGCGATGCGCTAAGCAATCCGGCGGATACCCGCCGCTACCTTACTGCCCGGCTGCGCGGCTATGCACATGAAGTATTCGCCTGTCTGTTTCTTGATAATCGCCACCGTGTTATCGCCTTTGACGAATTATTCACTGGCACCCTCGACGGGGCTAGCGTGCACCCTCGCGAAGTGGTGAAACGTGCCTTAACATACAACGCTGCTGCCGTGATTTTCGCCCACAACCATCCCTCTGGCGTGGCTGAACCCAGCCCAGCGGACACCTCCCTCACCCAGCACCTCAAAAACGCCTTGGCTCTCGTCGAGATTCGCGTCCTCGATCACATTATTATTGGCGACGGGGAACATGTAGTATCACTGGCTGAAAGAGGATTACTGTAAAAACCAGCACGGGGCCGTGTCATTAAGGAAGCGTTGAAGATTGCTATCCTGGATTTTCAGCACGAGAGAGGAGATCCAGCAAACAAACGCGCAGCGTTTACCCCAAATTTTTTCGCGGCCAAGGCCCGCCCCTACGGTTAAAGTTGGGATGAAAGCCTTTCAGGGTGCCAGGACAGCTGAAATGCATATTAAGTTGCGCGGGGACAACTTGTGCATCGCCGTCGCATATGTTATAAATAGTGGTTTAGCCGTTCCCTAAGAATTTAATACTGGATGGGGCGGGATCAAATTTGTTTGGAGAGAAAATCATGGCCAGAGTATGTCAAGTCACGGGCAAGCGCCCCATCAGCGGGAACAATGTGTCCCACGCCAACAACAGAACCCGGCGCCGTTTTTTGCCCAACCTGCATAGCCACCGCTTCTGGGTGGAAAGCCAAAACCGCTGGGTTCGCCTGCGCCTGACCACACAAGGCATGCGCATGATCGATAAGGTTGGAATTGATGTTGTGCTGGCAGAGATGCGCAGCCGTGGCGAAAAGGCTTAAGGGGACACTATCATGCGTGAAAAAATCAAACTTATTTCCAGCGCCGACACGGGCCACTTCTACACCACCATGAAAAGCAAGCGTAATACGCCCGATAAATTGGAGCGTAAAAAATACGACCCGGTCGTGCGTAAACACGTAATGTATAAAGAAGCAAAAATCAAGTAAGCATTACATATCTGCCTGAGGGGCGGGCGCCGGAAGTCACCGTACTTTCAGCGCCCGCTCTTTAATTACTGCCCCCCCAAGAACCCGATTTCTCCACGCTTCCACGGACGCTAAGGCTGGTCGAAATGACAAGCTCGCCCAGCCCCCCCGAGAGGATGATTCGGCGAGGATGATCCGGAAAATTTATTTGGCGGCTTTTTTGAAGCGCTCGATGCTAGCCAGAATTTCTGCCTTGGCTTCGGTAACTCCTTCCCACCCTTCTACCTTGACCCACTTGCCCACTTCCAGCTCTTTATAATGCTCAAAAAAGTGCTTGATTTGCGCCAGCAAAGTAGGCGGCAAATCTTGGGGGGTTTGCACATGGGTGTATAGTGGGGACAGCTTGGCAACAGGCACGGCGAGCAACTTGGCATCCACGCCTGACTCGTCGGTCATCTTCAACATGCCTACTGGGCGGCAGCGGATTACGGCGCCGTGAACCAAAGGCACCGGCGACACCACCAGCACATCCACCGGATCCCCATCTTCTGACAGGGTGTTAGGAATAAATCCATAATCACACGGGTAATACATGGCGGTACCCATGAAGCGATCTACCAGTAGCGCGCCGCTATCTTTGTCAACTTCGTATTTAACCGGGCCACTGTGCGCGGGAATTTCTATTACCACATTTATGTCGTTGGGGATGTCACGTCCTGGGCTGATTTTTTCAATATTCATGGCATAATCCTGAGTTAGGTGCGAAAAGACATCCATTATAGCGTTACAACCCCACCCAATACCAACCTCGCAGGGTATTTTGATTTGCTTTTTCAAAAAACTCAGCGGTGGGTCTTAAAAAATATTAACTTTATTCAAAAACTTCATTGACTTAAGGCGTGCACTCAGAGTAGCTTAAGCACAATCGTAACTTCACAGCGAATACAGTTATGGTAACCCGTTCGCGAGCACTAAATATAATCACTGCAAGATTGTATAGAGTATCTTTAATAAATTTGCTGTGACCATGGCTGCCTCAAGCTAAAGCAGGCAAAAATCATGTGTAAAGCTGGATTTATTTATTAAATGAGCACTCTGGCTCTGATCTTAACCGCGGAACTAGCGAGTTTATGAGACGTCAACTTTCTAAAAAAAAACGATTATTAATAACCAACAAAGCCAATAAATAAATGAGGGAGTGCAAACGTCGCTATGAGAATTGTACTATTAGGAGCACCAGGGTCAGGAAAAGGTACGCAGGCTAAACTGCTGGCCGAAAAATTCACCATTCCGCAAATTTCGACCGGCGATCTGTTACGTGCCGCAGTAGCCGCCGGATCACCACTGGGATTACAGGCAAAAGCATCAATGGATTCCGGGCAATTGGTGTCCGATACGATTGTGCTGGGTATGATCGAAGAACGATTAGCCAAATCTGACTCCCAGAAAGGATTCATTCTGGATGGCTTTCCACGTAATATCCCCCAGGCCGAAGCCTTGGATGTGCTGCTTGAAAAATTACATAAACCATTAGACAGCGGCCTGTTGATTGACGTTGATTTTGAAATTTTATTACAACGTCTAACCGGTCGTCGCACCTGCGAATCATGCGGCCAAATGTATAATGTATACACATCTCCGTCCCGCCTCGATGAACGCTGTGATAAGTGCGGGGGTAATTTGCGCCACCGGGCTGACGATAATGAAGAAACGATCGGCAATCGGTTACGGGTATATGAGGCACAAACCGCTCCCGTAGTAGCTTATTATCGACACCAGGGCAAACTGCGCGCTGTACAGGGTATCGGTGATATTCCGGACATATTTGCAGCTATTCAAAAAGCGCTGGGTGAACCAGCTCAAGCCAAGCCAGCCCCTGTGCCTGCCAAGTCCACGCCGAGAAGACCCCTGCCGGTGGCAGCCCAAGTCAAGCAAGAGGCAGTGGCTACGGCAACCCAACTTGCGGCTGTTGTAAAAGAAGCCGTAATCAATAATAGCAAAGTTGCCAAGAAAGTGGCCACGGCCACTATTGGCAAGGCGGAAAAGAAAGTGGCTCAGGTCACCAAAAAAGCCGTCGTCACTGGGAAGAAAACGGTGAAAGACACCACTAAGACAGTAAAAGCCGCAATAAAGAAAGGCGCTAAAGCCGTTAAGAAGGTTTTGGTCACTGCAAAGAAAAGTGTGAAGACTCCCGCTAAGGCAGTCACCCGTAAAGCGGCCGCTGGCAAAGCGGTCGCCCGTAAGGCTGTCACAGGCAAATCAAGCAAAAGTGCGGTGAAAAAACCCGTCAGCAAAAAAACAGTCCCCAAGAAAAAGATCAGCAGCAAGGCTATACCCAAAAAAGCACCGGTTAAAAAGGCCATTCCCAAGAAGAAAGTCAACACCAAAACCAGCGCTAAAAAAGTAGTGCCCAAGAAGAAAGCCAACACCAAAACCAGCGCTAAAAAAAGTAGCAAGAAAAGATAGTGGCCAGGTTAAACACCAGCGGGGGCACTTTCCCGCAACGTCGCATGCGCCGTATGCGACGTGATGATTTTTCGCGCGGTTTGATGCGTGAAACCACACTTACTGTGAACGATCTTATTTATCCCGTGTTCGTTATAGAAGGCAGCGGCAAGCGTGAGTCTATTGCGTCCATGCCCGGCGTCGAGCGGGTTAGTATTGATGAGTTATTAAAAGAGGCCGCTGATCTGGTGAAGCTAGGCGTGCCTGCCATGGCTCTCTTTCCCGTAACGCCACCGCAGCAAAAGTCTGAAGATGCCCGCGAGGCATATAACCCGGAAGGCTTGGCGCAACGCGCGGTGCGCGCCTTGAAACAAGCTTTTCCGCAGCTGGGAGTAATTACTGATGTGGCACTGGATCCTTTCACCGCTCATGGGCAGGACGGATTGATTGACGCCACCGGCTATGTCATGAATGATGAAACGGTGGCTGCACTGGTCAAGCAGGCGCTCTCACATGCCGCCGCAGGGGCCGACATCGTCGCACCCTCAGACATGATGGATGGCCGCATAGGCGCGATTCGTGACGCCCTGGAACGCGCGGGCTACATCCACACCCGCATTCTCGCGTATGCCGCAAAATATGCTTCCAGCTTCTATGGCCCATTTCGTGATGCGGTCGGGTCTGCGACAAACCTGGGCGGCGCCAACAAAAAAAATTATCAGATGGATCCGGCCAATAGCAATGAAGCGCTGCATGAAGTGGGACTGGATCTGGCCGAAGGAGCCGATATGGTGATGGTAAAACCAGGTATGCCGTACCTTGATATCGTGCATCGGGTCAAACAGGAATTTGGCGTGCCGACATTGGTGTATCAGGTCAGTGGTGAATACGCAATGTTGATGGCGGCAAGCCAGCACGGCTGGCTTGATGAACGCGCTACGGTAATGGAGTCGTTACTGTGCATCAAGCGGGCAGGGGCAGACGGCATACTGACTTATTTTGCCAAGCGCGCGGCAATGTGGCTGAAAGAATAAAGCCCTCCCTGACTTAGGGTCTGCGCATAAATAAGCGTGGCATATAGCATCAAATCAGGCCACAGCCACCGCCAGATTTCTGCTGGACACTATCAGACGCTGCATTTCTACGGCGGGCAAAGGCCGACTCAGATAATAACCTTGCGCCATATCACAGCCAAAACTGTTTAGTCTTTCCAGGTGACCGACCGTCTCTACCCCTTCTGCGACGACTTTCAGGCCAAGATTATGCGCGAGATCAATAGTCGCTCGCACAATCGCGGCATCATTATCATCTACAAGCATATCAATAACAAAAGATTGGTCAATCTTCACCTCAGACAGAGGCAAGTTCTTCAATCGTGCCAGAGAAGAATAACCGGTACCGAAATCATCTATTGAAAGTGCAACCCCCATGGCATCCAGGCGCGCCAGGGTTTCCTGCGCGCGTGGTGTATCGACCATTAATGCGCCTTCTGTCACTTCCAGCACCAACGAACATGCAGAGCAACTATATTTTTTCAAAATTTCCTGTATGCGATCGGCCAACTGTGCATCAAGGAAACTGACAGGAGACAGGTTGACTGCCACGGGTATATGCAGATTAGCATCGGTCCAGGCACTGCATTGTTTGATGGCTGCGTCAAGCACGCGCAGGGTCAGGTTATTGATAACGCCAATTCTTTCTGCCAGAGAGATAAATTCTATCGGCAATATTAAGCCACGCTGCGGATGACGCCAGCGTGCCAGCGCTTCAACACCACATATTTCGCCCGTCTTCAGGTCAAGTTTAGGCTGGTAATAAACTTCGATTTCATCTCGCTCAATGCCTTGGCGCAATTCCGTCGCCAAGGTGAGGCGATCTACACTATGGGTGTCAAGCTCTGGCGCATATAACATGATGCCACCCCCGGCATGCTTGGCAGCATACATGGCAACATCAGCGCACCGCAGTAGACTGCCACCATCCTCACCGTGTTCTGGAAATAGTGCGATGCCAATGCTGCCACCCAGCGGTAAAATCCTCCCTTCCACGGAAAAAGGCTGATGCAGCGCGTGAAGAATTTTTTCTGCAATTAATATCGCTCCGGCTGCATCCACGCGTGGCAACACCACTGCAAACTCATCACCTCCTAAACGCGCTACCGTATCAGACTCTCTGATAACCTCCCGCAAGCGCAAGGCTACTTCCTGCAAAATAATATCGCCTGCATGATGGCCCAAGGTATCATTTACTTCTTTGAAGCGATCCAGATCCAGCAGAAATAAAGAAAACGGGGATTGTTCACGCTGACCACTGCGAATAACTTGCAGTAAACGATCTTGCAGCAAAGCGCGGTTCGGTAACCGTGTTAATGTGTCATGTAACGCTTGATGCTCTAAAGCATCTGTCTGCATTACTAATTCCCTGCGCATAAGACTAAGTACGCGCCAACCCAACACCAATAAAAATAATGTGAGCGCGATATAACCTATCGCCAGATACAAACCACGCTGATGGGTGAGATCAATCTGCTCTTGAATGGGAGTTTCGTCGTAGCCCAAACGCAGCGTGGCGATTTCCTTGCCGTTATTGCCATATACCGGCAAGGAAACATAATAAACTGTGTCAGCATGCTCACCAAAGAAAAAATCTTCTTTGAAACTGACATGTGCGTTACGTACCTCGGCCGCGCCCAGCACGCGGCCTGACCCATCCACCACCTTTATAAAAACCAGATCACCACTGAGCAGCGCTTCATCAGCTAACTTCTGCAGTCGGACCTTATCCGTGGGAGGCTCCGCATAATTACCGACCAGAATCGACAACAGATAAGAGTCAGAACGCAATTGATCAACAAATTGGGCTTGGTAGCCTTCTTTGACAATATAGAGTACGCCGGCAAATAACAGCGGAATTAAAGTAAGATGGATTACCACAGCACCAATAATGAGGCGGCCAATAAGGCCACGCGAAAGGCGCGCTATTATTCGAGAGGGGTTTGCCATAATTCCTGTATCACCTTAAGGCCCGTCTGGGCTCGAACATCCTTGTTCCACATAAAGCTTACTGAACCACGACGATTACGCAGTGCGCTAATTAACTGCCAGCGATCTGAATACTCCTGGGGTCGGGGATCTCCTGTTGCCGCAATTCGCGCATTTAATTGACGTTGGTAGTTTTCTGCTGACATGAAGATTATCTTCTGTAGGAAAACTTCATTTAACAAAGGTTCCGTTGCATTAAGCAACGGCTCAATACGCTGACCATCCTTGACAAGCTCTACACCTAAAAATAACTTGCGCACCTCGTTAGGCATGAGCTGAGGTACATTTGAAACAGCCCCCGACACCAATACCATATATCGAGCTTCAGAGGCATTAGCCGTTGTGCTAACAATATATAAGCATCCTATACAATAAAATCCAGCGATAATTCCCCGTAGTTTTCTCATAAACCTTATCCCATTACATCAGCTTGGTTAAACATACCCCAAGCTTGTGACCACGCGCAGATTGATCCCCCGCTCCCAGGAAGGCATAACCAAGTAAGCGGATATTAACTAAACAGCGGAAAAGCAGTGAACCCCCACATTAACCAAGCAAAATCCATACCGATTTTACCTACTTTCTATTATCATATTCACCTTATACCAAGGATTTTACATTATCGCCATGTCGTCCACCAAATCCGATCAGTACGCTGTCATGGGCAATCCAATTGCGCACAGTAAATCACCACAGATTCATGCGTTGTTTGCGCAACAAACGCATCAGCAATTGATATACACCGCCAACCTTGTTGCATTGGATCAATTCGAACACGCCTTGAATACATTTGCGGAAAACGGCGGAAAAGGCCTGAATATTACTGTTCCTTTCAAACATGCGGCATGGCAATGGGTAACACAACGCAGCCCGCGTGCCGAACGCGCGGGTGCCGTCAACACTATTATGTTTCGGCTCGACGGAACATGCTATGGCGACAATACCGATGGTGCAGGACTGGTACGCGACCTGAAACATAATCACGGCATCACGATTCGCGGACAACGCGTGCTGTTGTTGGGTGCGGGTGGAGCGGCGCGGGGTGTACTGGAGCCGTTACTCAAAGAACAGCCAGCACACTTGGTAATAGTCAATCGTAGCGCAGATAAAGCTATGGCATTAGCCAAAGATTTGACAGGTGTAGGGACTGTTACAGGGTGTGCTTACGCAGATCTTGACGCAGAGCCCTTTGACATTATTATCAATGCCACCTC
>JBKJTS010000249.1:0-6568 GCA_046590885.1 Gammaproteobacteria bacterium | reverse complement strand
GAAATGACCCTGTGGAGCCGCGACACCGTCTTGTGCACCGATGGTCCTTCGCAACTCAGTACTGATTATCGCTCGCGCTTGCAGCGGCGTGGCGTCGCTGTCCGCGAAGAAAAGATTATCCGCTTGGAGACCAGCAGCAGCATTCCCTATCATGCTTCATTTGACATCGTCTTTGAAACTGGCCCACGCTTGCAGCGGGCGGGAATTTTTTTTAACACTGACACTCACCCCTCAACGGACCTGGCGATGCGGCTGGGTTGCGACATATATAACTCAAAGGGTGGCAAGGTAGATAACGATCAGCAGATGACAGATGTGCCGGGTTTGTATATAGCCGGTGATGCATCCCGGGACGTTATGCAGGTCATTGTCGGTGCGGCCGAAGGTGCAAAAGCAGCCATAGGCATTAATACGGCGCTGTTTCGAGAGGATTTAGCATGAGGCGAGTTAGAATACCAGTAGCTATATATAAGTTGCGATGAGGCCCGTGGTTCACCCCTAAAATAACTCTGGGCCCCAATGATTATGGAATAATCTGGTTTAGCAGGAAATTTCTACGACTTGAAAAATGTGTATGACCCCTTTTTTAAAAGTCAGGCTCATCTTCTCAAGAAGCTGAAAAATGCCACAGATCCAGGCAACGACAACAGTAATCCCGGACCTCGTCTCGGATTACTGGCTAAAAGAATAGAATATTCCTGAGGGTTTTCTACACCATCACAGTCACAGGTTTCCTAAACTTTACTAGGTAATCGCCACCGCTACCATACATGCTTCTTACTCAATATTGAATTCGCGGTAATGCCATAATTTTTACTTCGACCTTGTGATCCTGACGGTCGTCGATAAGCGATATTATGTTTCCCCGACATTCGATATCATCTAGCATCACGCATGTTGGATTACCTTGCTGCGTTTCGTCGAACGCGGTTTGCGTTACGATGATATGGTAAGTCGTCTCCCGATAGCGGTAATGCAACTTGAACTCTGTCCACTCCGCAGGTAGGCACGGGACAAAATGTAATTTATCTACTTCGAGTCGGAGTCCGAGCAGAGATTCCACAATCAGGCGATACATCCAGCCTGCGGAGCCAGTATACCAGCTCCAACCACCGCGACCGGCATGTGGTGCAACTGCGTAAACATCGGCAGTAACTACATATGGTTCTACTTTATAAATTGCTGCATCCTCTGGCGATTTTGCATGATTAATAGGATTGATCATGGATAATAGTTCCCACGCCCGCTGACTATCACCCAAGGCAGCGAACGCCATAGTCGTCCAGATTGCAGCATGAGTATATTGTCCACCATTTTCGCGCACACCGGGCACATATCCTTTGATATAGCCAGGATCCATATCTGATGTGTCAAACGGTGGGTCCAGGAGTTGGATAAGCGAATGATCATGGCGTACCAAGCGCGCATAGACGGCATTCATGCCCTTACGCGAACGCTCTACATCACCCGCACCAGAGAGCACCGACCAACTTTGTGAGATCGAATCAATTTGACATTCAGCATTAGCTGCCGATCCCAAGGGTGTACCGTTGTCGAAATACGCACGGCGATACCACCCGCCATCCCAGCCATTTAGTTCGATACGCCCACGCAGTTGCTCCGCTTCTGATCGACAATATTCTGCAAAAGATACATCACCTATACGTTGCGCCAATTCAGCAAAACGCGTCAGCACCTCGTATAAAAAGAACCCCAGCCAAATGCTCTCGCCTTTGCCATGTATCCCCACTAAATTCATCCCGTCATTCCAGTCGCCTGAGCCTATCAGTGGCAGACCATTTTCACCAAATCGCAAACCGTGCTGAATGGCTTTCACGCAATGTTGATACAAACTGGCCGTAACGGCAGAATGCTGTGGCAGATCGTAATATGAATCATCCTCAGAGCCAACAGGACGTCCCTCCAGGAAATGAACAGACTCATCCAGCACTCCGGTATCACCCGTACACAGCACATAGCGACACGCCGCCAGTGGTAACCACAGATAATCGTCTGAGCAACGGGTACGTACCCCACGGTTGGACGGCGGATGCCACCAATGCTGCACATCACCTTCCACAAATTGATGCGCTGCACATAGTAGTAACTGATCACGTACGCGTTGCGGCTCAGCATGGACCAGTGCCATTACGTCCTGTAATTGATCACGGAATCCGAATGCGCCACCTGACTGATAATAACCGCTTCGTGCCCACAGACGACAGGCTAGCGTCTGATACACCAACCAACCATTTGTCAACACATTAAGTGATGCATCGGGTGTCTCCACTTGCACTGCACCCAACGTATGGGTCCAGTAGCGGCCCACGGCCTCAAGCTCATTGTAGGCAGCTGCCGATCCACGAAAACGTCGTACCAGCGTACGAGCTTCATCAATGCCCGATCTTCCAGACTGTCCCAGCCGGAAGATTATTTCGCGCTCTTGCTCATTAGCCAACTCAAAATTTACTTGAATTGCAGCACAAGGATCTAATGCCGCCCCTACTCTCCCTGAAAGACGGGCCCGCGACATTGCCGCAGGATTTTTCATTGAACCATTACGTCCGATGAATTCCATACGATCACCACTCACTGTACAATTCGGGTCATCCACATCAAAAAATGCGATGCGATCTGAAAATTCCGCATTATAAGGGTTACGGGCAAATAGTGCGCCACTATCAGGATCGACCTCCGTGGTAACATGCATAACAGATTTGGGCCGCAAATCTCCCAACACCCACTCCACATAGCCGGTCGCCGAAAGACGTCGCGGCCGCCCTGAAGTATTGCGTACTTTCAAAACCGAAAACTTGACTGCGGCATCCAGAGAAACGTATACCCATAATTCAGAGCTGATCCCACCTTCGCTATATTCGAACACACTATACCCAAAGCCATGCCGACTGACATAAGAATTCACGCCGCGACTGGGCAAAGGTGTGGGTGACCAGAAATAACCGCTCTCCTCATCGCGTAGATAAAACGCCTCACCACTGGCATCGGATACAGGATCATTGTGCCAAGGGGTAAGGCGAAACGCATGTGCGTTTTCGCTCCAGGTATAAGCCTGCCCATTTTCGGAAATAACTGTACCAAAATGTGGATTTGCAAGCACATTTACCCACGGTGCTGGAGTCATATGATCGGCCGTGGTAGTTATGATGTACTCGCGCCCATCCGGGGCAAATCCGCCGAGCCCATTTTGCAGAATAAGATCACGGGGCGATTCCGGGGCAGGTGAGTATTCAGCATCCTGGCTTCGCGTCGGCTGGAAACGCGGCACACGCACTTCTTTGGGGCTACGACGATTAATCTGTTCTATTAAAGTACCGCGATTATCACTGATAATAATGCGTGCCACTGACTGGAATAAGATGCGGTCTTCGTTGGATATCTGCTCTGCAAGGCGCACGAAAATGCCGCCCGGCCGATCCATCTCGTGCGCTTCGACACCTGCTGCAATCAGACCGACAATCTGATCTTGAAGCAACTGGCGATAACCGGCACGGTCTTCATTCCAG
The DNA here is from genome assembly GCA_046590885.1 of Gammaproteobacteria bacterium. Classification (GTDB taxonomy): domain Bacteria; phylum Pseudomonadota; class Gammaproteobacteria; family Ga007554. The sequence continues at coordinate 3,044 of JBKJTS010000249.1, read as the reverse complement.
ATTACCAAGTCCACTGACAGACCTTTTAAACGCCAGTAAGCGTGGGCTTGCACCAGTTGTCGCACCAGTTCAAGATTATCCGCATTACCAATCTGTAATAGAACAATGGGCAAGTCACCAGAAATAGCGTAACCCCACAAGCCAGATTGTCCACGGCGATTCTGCAATAAAATACCAGCATCTGCACGTAACGAGGCATTAGCATATATTAATGAATTCGCCATTCGTCCATAAAGTTGCGCATCTGACTCACTGGCATTGAGCTGGCGCAATACTACTTGAGCATGTGTCCATGCAAGTTCAAAAACCCGATTCGCCAACCGTTTATCGTGGTATTTTTCAACCAGACCTAATACCCCCTCACGGCTTTCCCCCATGCCGGTCACCATATCAAGGGTGACTGTTTGTTCTGGATCAAGCGTAATGGAATAACGAATAGCGACAATCGGATCTAATACTGAGCCCTGACTGCCAGAAAGTGCGCTGGAGGCCATTTGTACGTCGCTGAGTGCATGTGGATTGGCCGTGGTATTACCGCGGCCAATAAATTTCATCCGGTCAGTTTCATATGAAATATCATCGACAACTCCCCCATGCGCCGCCATAAGATGAAACATCCACGGTGTGCTCTCATTACTTGAGCGGGGGCGGCGGGTGCACAGTATTGCCTGACGTTGTTCAATAATTTCAGTTTGTACAAACAGATTACTGAAAGCTGGATGCAGTGCATCTGCCGCAGGTACGGAAAGCACCACTTCCGTATAACTTGTAATAGTGATAGTACGGCGCGTCAGAGCGCGGTTAGTAAGATGAACCCGGCGCAATTCAATATCGTCTTCAGGCGATACTACGATTTCCGTGTGTGTTTCAAAATCATAATCACGGCGACGAAATTCGGCACGTCCTTCCGAAAAAATGGCTTCATAATGGTCTGGTTGTTTCAGTGTTGGCTGATATGCCGTTGACCACACTTTTCCGCTGGCAACATCTCGCAGATAACAAAATGTTCCCCAATGATCACGCGTGGTATCTTCTCGCCAGCGTGTAACTGCAAGATCTTTCCAGCGGCTATAGCCACCTCCGGCGTTAGTGACCATTACCTGGTAACGGTCATTAGACAGCAATTGCACTTCAGGTATTGGTGTATTGGGATTGTTGAAAACACGGATCGGCGCTTCAGTGCTACTGGAAGTTGGGCGCATATCAACAAGTTGAGCCATGTGCGGAAAATACCCTGTCGCCCTTGGAATCCTTTCCTGAAGCAACAGCAAAGTTGATTGCAACAGCGGATCAGCCTCGAAACGCCGCTGCATTGGGTTATCCAATAGAAGATAGGCAAAGGAAAGCAAACCCATCCCCTGGTGATGCGCCATATAAGAACGTACTATCGAGCTCGACTCACCCCGGCGTTGGCGCGAGGGTGTATAATCAACAGCCTCATAAAAGCCAAATTTTCCTTCCAGCCCCTCTGTAGCAAGTCGCTGCAGATTCAGGCATGCGGCTTCCGGCGCTACCATTAATGCCAGCATTGAAGCATACGGTGCGATGACCAAGTCATCGGCAAGTCCGCGCTTAAGCCCTAACCCCGGCACCCCAAAGGCGCGGTATTGGTAGTTGAGGTGATTATCAACCAGATTATATCCCGACTCCGACATTCCCCACGCTACACCCCGCTGCCGACCATATTCAATTTGCCGTTCTACCGCTGCCTTGTAAGTCTGATCGAGCAAGGTATTATCAAAGGTTGGCATGACCAGAAGCGGCATTAAGTACTCAAACATCGAACCGCTCCACGACAAAAGAATCGGTTCGCCACCCGCAATTGTCAGTTGCCGCCCTAAAGCAAACCAGCTCTCCTGGGGGACTTGACCTTGCGCAATCGCAACGAAATTGGTCAACCGTGCCTCCGAAGCCAGAAGATCATAGTAACTCACATCCCGTCGCAACTCATTTACGTTGTATCCGATTGCCAGCAACCGAGATGCTTTATCGTATAGAAAGTCATACTCCATATAAGAGAATTCACTTACCTGTCGAGCCAGGTGTTCAATTTCAGCAATTTGATCAATAGCACGGCGGGTAGCAAGCGTAATACATTGCTGAAACCCATTCATCCCTTCGCTACTCGCATCACCCTGTTGTTGCTGAATTAACAATAACAGTTCATCTTCAAATCGGCTCAATTCACGCAGAGTCGGAATTTTATCCTTATCCCAACTACCTCCAAGCTCACCAGGTATGGTCGGCAACAATAACCACGGCGCAAGAAATATCACTTCGTCACAAAGGGCACGGCATTGTTGTGCCAGTATTTGTGCCCATCCCGGTACATCGCTTTCAGATACCGCCTCAGAAAGAACTGAACTCACCGGCTTTGAAGGCATATTTTCGGTTAATGTGGAAAGAGGTTGTACACTGACTGAAAATTCTTCTACGCAGCGTGTCAGCCGCTCGAGGCACAACCATCCTTGCTTAAGTGTATTAGAGGGAGAAAATACGCAAAGAGATATGAAATCTGCTTTAAATTGAGGTAGGGTGAGCAGGGTTGCTGTTGCTGTTGCTGTTGCTGTTGCAGAAGCATCAATGAGAATGCCGAATGTATCTCTCAGTCCATCAAAAAATCGCACCCCAAGAATTGGGGTATCTGGCAGCGCCAGCAAACCTACACGGAGTATCAATAGATGACCCGCAAGGTTTCCGCTATCTACTGTCGAAATATAAACAGGGTGTAGGGGTTTCAGCGATAAAGTATCATACCAGTTATAAAAATGGCCGCGGTGACGTTCTAATTCACCCATTGTACGCAAAGTTTTTGCGGTCCGATCTATAAGCTGACCTGTAGGAATATAGCCAAAATCATGCGCGGTTAGATTGGCAAGTAGCCCCAACCCTATATTGGTGGGTGAGGTACGGTGGGCAACTGCAGCGCTACGATACTTCTGATAATTATCAGGAGGTAGCCAATGATCTTCTGGACCCATAAAAGTCTCAAAGAATGCCCATGTCTTACGCGTGATTTTCCGCAGAAAAATGATCTGCTCTGA
>JBKJTS010000078.1:0-7915 GCA_046590885.1 Gammaproteobacteria bacterium | reverse complement strand
AACCTGGCGATGTGGGATACGGATTTCCGCACTGGTCAAATATCTCTCGATGAACGTTGGGCGATCATGATCGGCGAGGCGCCCGGACCAATCATTACGACAAGAGCCGAGTTACTTGAGCGGGTGCCCGACTATGACCGTCCGCGGTTGCTGGCCGCGGCTAAGGATACGGCATGTGGGCGTACTGCCGAGTATCAGGTCGAACACCAGGTGCGCACCAAAAGTGGTGAGTGGCGATGGATTCAAAGCCACGGCAAGGTAGTGGAGCGAGACACGGACGGGCGGGCGCTGCGCATGATTGGCATCAACGCTGACATCAATGCTCGCAAGCGAGCGGAGCGGCATCTGCTTGCAGCCAAGAATGCAGCGGAGCTGGCCAACCGCGCCAAAGACTCTTTCCTTGCTACCATGAGCCATGAAATCCGCACACCGCTGGGCGGCGTGCTGGGCATGCTGGAAATGCTGAGCTTTACGCCGCTGGATGAGAATCAGCGTGAAACACTGCAAACTGCACGGGAATCCGGGCAAAATCTGCTGCGGATTCTCAACGACATTCTCGATTGGTCAAAAATTGAAGAAGGGAAGCTGGATCTTGCTCCGCGGCCTACGTCGCTACCACGACTGATAGCGGAAGTAGTGCGCGCCTATGCGCATGTTGCCAGCGCGAATAGCTTGACACTGGAACACCATGTTGATCCCCGGCTAAGTGCGATGCTCATCGTGGATCCGTTGCGACTGTCTCAAGTGTTGAATAATTTCGTCAGCAACGCGCTCAAATTCACTTCGGAGGGGCGCATTGTGGTTCGGGCAGAGTTGCTGGCTCGCAGTGAAGGCGTGGAGAAAGTGCGTCTTTCGGTCAAAGATACGGGCATTGGCATTGAGGAAAGTGTTCAGGAGCGCCTGTTTCAGATGTATTCCCAGCAGAGCGCTGATACCGCCCGTATGTATGGTGGAACCGGACTAGGATTGGCAATCTGTCATCGCCTGAGCGGGATGCTGCAAGGGCATATCGATCTCGAGAGCGCGCCGGGTCAGGGATCAACATTCAGCATTACACTCAGCTTGCCTATTGCTGCACCTGAAGTGAAAGAAATAGAACCTCTGCCCGCAGTAGCCGTGAGGGGTTCTGCTGAACCGTTGTTTCTCGGCAGTGCCAATACTGATGCACCATGGGTGCTGGTTGCTGATGATCACTCAACCAATCGCCAGCTATTGGCGTTGCAACTCCGAATGCTGGGATTACGTGTAGAGGTGGCGCAAAATGGTCAGCAGGCGCTTACAATGTGGCAAGGAGGCGCGTTCTCACTGGTAATTACGGATTGCCATATGCCGCAGATGGATGGCTATGCGCTGACCCGGGCCATCCGCAAAATTGAAATCGATGAAGCGCGGCCTCGCACCCCAGTCTTTGCCTGGACGGCTAATGTATTAGCGAAGGAGCTTGAGCATTGTCATGCCGCAGGCATGGACGAAGTGCTGATTAAACCGGTGGAGATAAAACACTTGCGGGAACTGTTGGCGAAATGGTTACCCCCGCCTCAATTGGTCACCCGACTGGATCCTGAATATCTGTATGTGGACGCCACTCAAACGACGCCCCTGGGCGTAGCGGAGATCGACAAGATTGCGGCGAATGCCGTCGACAAAGCGGAAATCTTGTGTGACTTTATTGCGCAAACACAGGCTGATTTTACCGAAATGGAGATAGCCATGAATCAGTCAGATCTCCCCGGATTAGTGCGCATCGCGCATCGTATGAAAGGTGCAAGCCGGATGGTGGGAGCGTATGAGCTGATAGCCGTGTGTGCGGTGGTGGAGCAGGCAGCGCGGCAGGGCGAGCTACCCGGCGTGGAGCCAGTGCGGCTCGCAATGCAGCGGCTTAAAATGCATCTTGCAGGAGAGGTGAGCGCGAATCGTGTTTAATAATTTAAACGTACTGGTTGTCGAAGATCATGATTTTCAGCGCCGCACGGTGGTACGCATGCTGCATTCGCTGGGCATTGTCGAAGTAACGAGCGCCAGCAATGGCGAGCAGGCACTGGCGTTACTGCGTGGCACGCCCCTCATGGATCTCGTAGTGTGTGACCTCGATATGCCGGAAATGGATGGCCTGGAATTAATGCGGCATCTGGGCCAGGACAAACTCGCGGTTTCGGTCATTATCACTAGCGCGCAGGAGCGATCATTGCTAGTATCGGTGCGGAACATGGCATACGCTTACGGCATCCGTCTACTAGGCGTTATTGAAAAGCCTGTCACACTCAAGGGGCTGGAAAGCCTGCTGGCACGCCATGAGTTACACAAGTTTCAGCCCGTGTGCATGCATGACAGCGAACCGGTATTTAGTATCGAGCAGATTCTGCACGGATTACAACAAGGCCAATTCGAGCCGTTTTTCCAGCCCAAGATGGACATGGTGTCGGGTCGCGTCGTTGGAGCAGAGGCCTTGGCCCGCTGGCGGCATCCAGAGTATGGTTTGATTGGCCCTGACAAATTCATTGCTCTGCTTGAACAGGCCGAAAATATTCAAGGCCTTACATTCATGATGCTGGAAAAATCGTCGCAAGCCTGCCGCATGTGGCGCGCGCGGGGTTTAGCATTGACTGTGTCTGTGAACCTATCATTTGCCACGTTGGCAACCACCGCATTTGCCGAAAATGTAACGCAGGTCGTGCGCCTGGCAGGACTCGATCCGCGTCATATGGTTCTCGAAATTACTGAATCTATGGCTATGACCGAAGTTGCTCCGGCTCTGGAAAACCTCGCTCGTCTGCGTATGCGGGGTTTCGGCTTATCCATTGACGATTACGGTACTGGGTTCTCCAGCCTGCAGCAATTGATGCGCATCCCCTATACCGAACTCAAGATCGACCAAAGTTTTGTAATCGACAGTGCCGTGAATCCAGCATCGCGCATCATTGTCGAGTCCAGTGTCCGCATGGCGCGCCAGCTGGGCATAAAAAGCGTAGCCGAAGGCGTAGAAACCCAAAGCGACTGGGATGTGCTCCGAGCAATGGGTTGTGATTTTGCGCAAGGGTACTTTACCGCCCAGCCCTTGGACGAACGCCAATTTACAGAATTTCTAACAAGCGTAATTCCTTCGGTTTAGTGGACATATCGAAGGGCAACAAAGAACCGCGCAGAGTTGTTTATTAGTCTGTATTTTATAAACCGCATATATGACCTTTAGCGAATTGCGTTACATCATTGCCGTAGCTCGTGAGCGCCATTTTGGTCGGGCGGCGGAAGCGTGTTTTGTCAGCCAGCCGACTTTAAGTGTGGCCGTGCGCAAGCTGGAAGATGAACTGGGCGTAAAGCTTTTTGAGCGCGGCGCGAACGAAGTCACGGTGACAGTGATGGGTGAACGCATCATCGCGCAGGCTATGCGCACGCTGGATGAAGCAGGCGCGATCAAACAGATTGCCAAACAGGGACAAGACCCACTGGTGGGCGCGTTGCGCCTTGGGGCCATCTACACGATTGCACCCTATTTGCTGCCGCAGTTAATTCCACTGCTACGTAAATGCGCACCGCAAATGCCCTTGTTGATTGATGAAAATTATACGGCGGTATTGTCACAGCGTTTGCAGCAAGGCGAGCTGGATGTGATTATTATTGCATTGCCGTTTGATGAGCCAGCCATTGCCACGCAGCCACTGTACGATGAATCTTTCGTGGTGGCTCTGCCCAAGGGCCATCCTTTAAGCAAAAAAACCGCGCTGCAACCCAGTGATCTTACCAACGAAACGGTCTTGCTATTGGGCGCGGGACACTGCTTTCGTGATCAGGTGTTGCGCGCCTGCCCGGCATGCAACCGCAATACCAACAGCCTACAAAAAACGCTCGAGGGCAGCTCGCTGGAAACGATTCGCCTGATGGTGGCTTCTGGCGCGGGCATTACGGTGTTGCCCAGCACCTCCGTAGGCGGTAAACACCATGACAAGATGTTGACGATACGTCCGCTGATGAAACCTGTCCCAAGCCGTCGCGTGGCGCTGGCATGGCGCAAAAGTTATACGCGCCCGGAAGCCGTGGCGGTTTTACGGCAGGCCATTCTTGATTTTGATAGCCCGGGCATTACGCACCTGGCTGTTTCCCGGGCCTAGGGCGACGATAGCTAAAAACTATCATTATTATAATTACAATCAATTAGACCTATCAATCCCCTGCGCCTATGATAGCTCCATGTGGTTAATGCCACACGTTGCAAACCACCTTACCAAGGAGAACATCAGCCATGAAAAACAGCGATTCCATTACCATTAAAAATCTTGAATCTGCCTTTGCTGGGGAGTCGATGGCGCATATCAAATATTTGTACTTCGCCGACATTTGCCGTGCCCAGGGGGATGAAGCCAGCGCCAGGGTCTTTGAAGATACGGCGGCGCAGGAAGTACAGCATGCCTTCGGCCATCTTGACTTGCTTTACCCCAAAGACCAGATGAACGCCGCGCGTTGCCTGGAGATGGCGATTGCTGGTGAAACTTATGAATACACTGAAATGTATCCAACCTTCCGGCACTTGGCCATGCAGGAAAACAACGCGGCAGCAGTGCATGAATTTGATGGGCAGATTGCCGAGTCCATTGATCACGCGCAGCGCTTCATAGCCACTTTGGAAAAAGCGGCGAAACGCTTTGCGGCATTGGCCAGGGTTGAAGAGCGCCATGCAAATCATTATCGTGCAACACTGGCCGCAGTAAATTCAAAATGACCACCAACCCTGACATCAAGGAGTTTATTATGCAAAAATGGCAATGTATCGTATGTGGTTTTATCTATGACGAAAGTGTTGGCATGCCAGAAGATGGCATTGCCGCTGGCACCCGCTGGACGGATATTCCTGACAACTGGGCCTGCCCGGACTGTGGCGTAGAAAAAGCTGATTTTGAAATGATAAAAATCGCGTAGTTAAATCTATTAAACTTGGAGAGGCTATGCACCCCATCATCATTATCGGCAGTGGTTTGGCGGGCTATTCGCTGGGACGTGAATTTCGCAAGCTCGACAAGGACACGCCGCTGCGCATCATAACGGCAGATGATGGGCGCGCTTACTCAAAGCCAATGCTGTCCAACGCCCTCACCAGTGGCAAGCAGCCCGAGCAACTGGCGACTGCGGATGCGGCGCAGATGTCTGCGCAGTTGAATGCGGTCATTGATACTCATGCCCACGTCACTGCAATCAACACAGTGCAACACGCGATTACTGTCGATGGCAAAGACATCAGCTATGCCAAACTGGTGTTAGCGCTGGGCGCGGATGTGATCCGGTTACCGATGCAAGGTGATGCGGCAGGTGCGGTGATGTCGATCAATGATCTTGCGGATTACACGCGCTTTCGTCAGATTATTTCGGGCGCTAAAAAAGTAGCGATTATTGGCGCGGGATTGATCGGTTGTGAGTTCGCAAATGACCTGAGCAACGCGGGCATGACTGTGGATGTTATCGCCCCCAGCAAAGTCCCACTGGATCGCTTGCTGCCAGAAATTGCCGGGCGCGCATTGCAACAGGGGTTGACGCAGCTGGGCGTAAACTGGCACCTGGGCAAAACGGTGACCCATGTAAATCACGGCGCGGATAAGGCTTACCTCCTGACACTTTCGGATGGCTCTACGCTGGAAACCGATGCGGTACTGTCATGCGTGGGCCTGCGCTCGCGCATTGCATTGGCCCAAGCCGCCAGCCTGCAAGTGCACAACGGCATTGTAGTGAATCGTCAGCTCGCCACCAGTGCACCGGATGTGTATGCGCTGGGTGATTGTGCGGAAGTCGAGGGGCTGGTGTTATTGTATGTAATGCCACTGATGAACGCTGCGCGCGCATTGGGTAAAACCCTCGCCGGTCAACCTACGCCTGTAGTATATCCTGCCATGCCCGTCGTCGTAAAAACACCTGCACACCCCGTCGTTGTGTCGCCACCACCATTGGGCGTTGCAGGCGAATGGCGCAGTGAAGCTTGCGAAGAAGGAGTGCGCGCATTGTTTTTCGATGGACAAAACACGTTGCGCGGCTTTGTAGTTACCGGCAGTTGGGTAAGTGAAAAAAATGCTTTGGCGAAGGAGGTCCCGGCGTTGTTGTAGCGATATTCACAGCGCCATTAAAACATCCTTGCACGCAGTCAAATCCTGGTAAATGGCATCAAGCTGGGCGCGACTGGTCGCCTGTATGGTGACGGTAATCGCCAGGTAGTTGCCGCCCTGGCTGGGGCGGCGGGTGATAGTCGTTTCGTCCAGATCAGGTACGTGGCGGCGCATAATATCAATGATTTGCGCTTCAAATGTGACGCCGGATTTCCCCATGACCTTGATGGGAAACTCGCAAGGAAAGACCAGCAGGGATTCTGGTTCGGTTGTCATGCTGCTATTCACACTAACCCTTCCCAACACGCACGGCTTGCTTGTAATCCTGATAAAGCGCGTACATTTTTTTGAACAGCGGCCCGGGTTTGCCATCGCCTACCGGTTTGCCGTCCAGCACCGTGATGGGCATCACTTCGCGTAACGAGGATGTTTGCCACAGCTCCTGCGCGGTGCGTACTTCATGCTCGGTAACCAGCCGCACTTCGCAACGTATATTATTTGCCACGGCCAATTCTATGACGACGTCATAGGTAATGCCGGGCAGCATGAGATGGTCTTTAGGTGGTGCGAGCAATACGCCGTTGTGTACCACAAAAATATTGCTGGCCGCACCTTCAGTAAGAAACCGGCCGGACTGAACGGCATTGCTAGAACTACTACCGGACGGCGTGACCAAATCGCGCAGCAACACCACTTCTACAGCCCCGGCATCAAATGCCAGCTGGCGTAACAATACGTTGGGCAGTAGGGATGTGGCCTTGATGTCGCATCGTAGCCAGCGATTATCTCCCGCCGTAATGGCACTTACACCGGTGGCACGCAATTCCGCTGCGGGGATCGTCATCGGAGTGCTCATCATAAAAATGGTGGGCTTGATACCAGGAGGAAAAGCATGGTCGCGTTTAGCGACACCGCGCGTGATTTGCATATAGACGGAATGATCTTCGCCGTCATTACGTGCAATAAGCTGCATAATCAAATCCGTCCATTCCGCATCGGTGTACGGATTATTGAGGCGAATGCCGGCGAGGCTGTGCTGCAAACGCCGCAAATGCTCCTGCAGGCGAAACGGCCGCCGCGAATAAACCGGGATGACTTCATATACGCCATCGCCAAAGATAAAGCCGCGATCCAGCACTGGCACATGGGCTTGGTCGATGGGCATGAATGCGCCGTGCAGATAGACGATAGGCGTTTGTTCAGGCATAGGGACCCCGGCGTATTATTGCAATTCTCGTTAAAAATAAAACCTGTCATTCCGAAGTGAAGGTGAGAAATCTTAAAGATCTCTCACCTTTGCTCAAGACTCGAGACAAGGATTTCTCGCTACGCTCGGAATAACAGAATAAAATATTTGCAGAAATAGGCTCGCATCTAATGAGAGCTTGGATGATTCAAATACCGCTACTCCAGCTTTAGCAATCCCCAATCAACTAAGCGTCGCCATAAGCCTCCTTCCTGAACTGCCTGGATTGCTACCAATGGCTGTTTGGCGACTTCTTTGCCTTCGAGCATTACTTTGACAGTACCATAAGTTTGTCCTTTCGCAACGGGAGCAATAATTTGTGGATATACACTTAAGGACGCTGCCAGACTTTTATATTGGCCGCGCGGAATGGTTAAGTAAAGATCCTTGCTTAATCCAAGTGCCAGATTTTCTGCCTCGCCTTTCCAGATTCGTACTGTGGAAAGCGGCTGGTTGGCTGCATACAATCTATGTGTTTCATAAAAACGAAAACCATAATTCAACAAGGTCTGACTGTCATTGGCACGGGCATTTTCACTCGTAGTGCCTAACACCACAGCAATCAGTCGCATACCATCCCGCAACG
>JBKJTS010000043.1:0-8483 GCA_046590885.1 Gammaproteobacteria bacterium | reverse complement strand
AATGGCTGGCCGGTGGAGAGAAAGGTGAACAGGTCATAGGCAAATGCATCGAGCCGGGAAAGAACAACGCGGTGGCTGCGCGTGAAAAAGTTGTAGCCCAACACAGCGGGGATCGCCACCGCCAGGCCCATGCCCGTCATGATCAGCGCCTCACCCACCGGGCCGGCAACTTTATCCAGCGTGCCCGCGCCGCTCATGCCGATGGCGACCAGGGCGTGATAAACCCCCCACACGGTGCCGAACAGACCCACGAACGGGGCGGTCGCGCCCACCGAGGCAAGCACCGTTAAGCCGGATTCCATCTTAGCGGTTTCTTCATCCAGCACCTTTTTCATGGTGCGGGTGAGAAACTCCGAGGACGAGCCTGCCTCTTCCAGCTTGGCGGCGCCAAATTTGGCGTGATGCACGCGCGCGAACAGCGCGTGGCTGGTGAGGTGCGAAAACGGTTCGTTGGCACCGTGCGTGTGGATTTCATTGGCCACGGCGTCCAACGAGCTGGCGTTCCAGAACGTGGCCAGGAATTTTTCGCTACGTCTGTGCGTCCACCGATTGGCGATGGCCTTGGTGACGATCAGATACCAAGACGCCAGTGACATGAGGAGCAGAATTCCCAGCAGTGTTTTGCCCACCGCATCCGCCTGCGCGATGAAGTGCATGAAACCGAGTGAGTTGTTTTGCATGTTAGCGTTCTCCGCTTTGACTACATTACGTTGGGGATGTTTATTCAGAAAGACTGAAAGCCAGGGGAACGATGGCCCATACCGGAATCGCCACGCCATTCTCGGTGTAGGGCTTGTAAAGCGCCTCCGCGACAGCTTTTATTGCGGCGACATCCAGGCGGGCAAAACCCGAGCTGGTTTGAACGACAACCTGTTCCGCGCGACCCTGTGCATTGATCTGCACACGCACCACCATCCTGCCTTGTTCATTCAGGCGGCGCGATGCGGCAGGATACTCGAGCGCTGGCGGACGCAGATATTGCACGCCGGAAACGAGCTTGGGCACGGGCTCAGCGGATGCCGGAGGCTGAGCCAGTTCGAGTGGTACAGACAGTGCGGGTGGCTCAAGCGGCGGCAAGGTCACGGGTTGCGGTGGCGGCGCCACGAATACCGGCGGGTCGTCACTCATGGCCTCCGCAACGATCAGCGGCGGCGGTTCTTTCTCGACTGGCCGCACTCTAGGCGGTGGCTCGGGCGGCTTGGGTTTATCTGAAACGATAATGCTAGCGAACATCGGCGCGGATTCCCTGATGGACTCGCGCACGCTGTCGATTTGCAGCGCTGCGTAACCCAGCGCAAGATGCACACCGACAACAAGCGCCGTTGACAGCGCACGTTGTGAGAGCGGTTGTGCATCGGAGTGCGTGGCGCGTAGAGTGATGGAGGACATGGGCGACTACCTCCTCATTGGGTAATCTGATGGGCGCGCGGAATCCGGACCCTAGGCCGCGTAGCCCCACAGAACAAATCACCCCCTATAGTCCAGCGTTCGGTGTTAAGCCTGATGGCTTGAAGCGTTAATAAAAAAGGCAGGAGCGGTGCACGTCTTCTCGTGTATGAGAGAGGGTGGGAAGGAGGGCATCGCTTCACGAAAATGTGAGGAAGGATGGCCACTCCTGAAAACTCATAACCACCGAGATTCCATGGGTGTTGTGAGACAGGCAGATTTTTTAGTTGAATGTGTAGCCGCATAAGCCGTCCCCTATACCAAAGTTCATTGGAGGTGGCTGGCTACGCCCTCTTTCATGCGACCGCCAGGGATGGCGGAAGGTAGAGCAATGCAGGAGCAATTGCTGAAGAAAAAGGGATGGCTGGCTATAACGCCACGACGGCGCTTAACGAACCTGCTGAGTTTCTCGAAGGTTCGTCATTTAAGTATGTCAAATGCTAATACAAATGATAATTATTATCAATAACTATTTTAAAATAATTTACGGTGAACATGATACGGACTTACTCGTCAGCGACTTTCGAAGAGTCCGAACGGTACATCTGGAGTCAAAGAAGAGTCCAGAGCGGACAAGGCGCATAACTCACCCCGCCAAATCTCCGCCTCGGTTTCGTCATGATTGTATGATCGTTTCTCGCCAGACGCAGGGCTTAAATGAGCAATACCCCAAGCCGCTTGAGCATGTAATCAAAATCACGTGCGGGCTGTTGATGAGAAATATTACTTTGTCAGAATCAACTTTCCCTTGCTTGTAAGGCGCAGGCGATATTCCTCACCCGCATGTTCGATAACCAGCTCGCGCGCGCCCTTGAGCAGCGTGATGCTGGGGATGCGTTGTAATACAGGAGCGCCGGAGTTTTCGGGAATTGTATGTATTTTTATGCCGGGAGTCTGATTTTGTTGAGCCATGAATACTTCCGCCGCCTGATTGATAATGATTATCATTTAGATTTTGAGCTTTGTCAAGCACTGCTATTGTGTGGGTGTTGGTGAGGGAAAAGCATGCGGAGATAAATGAGGGCCAATGATAGGGAGGCGGGCGTTATAGCGAAAATTATGGTGCACATGGCAACCTTTTTTGGGGCTAGGATGCTCTAAAAGGTAACGCGAGCCCGGGGAAACTGCATCGGGCTCGCGTTTGGGGTAGACAGCTCCGGCTGGCTAAAAGTAATTGCCGGACAATGGAGGGCCGGACTAAAAGCCGAACCTGGCACCGGCTCCCAGCAATGTAGCGATACCCAGAATGGCAAATACAATGGCCGCAATGCCATGAACGAGGCGAACTGGGAGGCGGTCAGCAATCCGATCGCCAAGGTAGACCGCCGGAACATTGGCCAGCATCATTCCCAACGTAGTTCCAGCGACTACTGCAAAGAAGGTGTGATATTGCGCTGCTAATGCCACGGTAGCGATCTGGGTCTTGTCGCCCATTTCCGCCAGAAAAAAGGCAATTAATGTCGTCAGGAAGACGCCATACTTCGCGAGTTTGGCGTCACCCTCTTCAAATTTATCCGGGATGAGTGTCCATGCTGCCATAGCCAGGAAGGAAATTCCCAATACCCAACGCAATATTTCCGGGCTCAGCATGTTGGTTATCCAAGTCCCGATTGCGGCGGCAAAGGCATGGTTGGCAATGGTTGCGACCAGGATGGCCAGCACAATCGGTAGAGGTTTGCGGAACTTGGCGGCGAGAAGGAATGCCAGGAGTTGAGTTTTGTCGCCGATTTCAGCGAGTGCGACTATGCCGGTAGAGACGAAAAATGCTTCCATGGTGAGATTGAACTCCGTGGGCCGGACGATTAACCAATGATCAAAAGAACGCCCCGGCCTCATGCAGCGTCCTTCGATCAATGGTCTCGCCAAGTTTTTCAACCACCTGCACCATGGCCATGCGGCCAAGAATGTTGATACAGGTCCCTTTGTTTCCAAAGGGCGACTACTCCCCAAAGCTCAATGGGTAGTGTAACAAATATTTGCTTTTTAGTAACTGACTTTGATCATGATCTTTACGATTTGTACACCAGGATTCAGGTCCCCTCAATCCGCACGCGCAACAATTTTGCCGAATTCAAAAACACCAGAACATCTGGCCCCAGATGAAAAAGGGCGGCTTCGATAGGATCAATCCAGCCCATCAGCGCCGCCGTGATACCCAATACATGGATACACCCACACCCACAAATAAATTTTCTTGAATGGTACGATAAGCGCGTCGAGCAATCGCACGGGCGCTGACAATTTTAGATAAATCATCCGTCATCAGCACGATATCGGCGGCTTCCAGCGCGGCTTGGGTGCCACCGCCACCCATTCAATTCCTACATCTGCGCGCGCCAATGCGGGTGCGTCGTTGATGCCGTCACCTATCATTGCCACGCGATGCCCTTGCTTTTTTAATGTTTCGATGGCTGGTACTATGTCTTCCGGTATCAAGTTGGCATGCACTTCATCCACGCCTAATGCAACTCAACAGTTCCATTGCAGAAAACCGTGTGTCGTGCACATCTACTCGAACCATTTCAGGCTTGTTCGCGGTCAGGGTGCCAGCCTTGTCAAAGACCATCACATCCACTTTAGCCAGCGACCCCAGGTACAATCCGCCCTTGGCTAAAATTCCATGACGGGCAGAACGCGCAATGGCAGCGATCATAATCAATGGTGTCGCCAGTCCCAGTTCGGCAGGCGAGGTAAAATCAGCAGTGTGACGATGGTGCGCACATCACCCGTGATAATGTAAACCACACTTTCGCCAGTGATGGGTGCTTCGTTGATCGATGCAGCACCGCCTATGATGCTGCCGTCCACCGGAATTTTTTCGCCGGCACGCACCAGCGCGACATCGCCAGTTTGCAATTGCTCGATCGGAACCACGCGTTCACCGTCTGTGCCCCCGCATCAATGCGACTTACGGTATTGAACCAATCAGAGTTTTGATGGAGGCCCGGGCGCGATCCATATTAAAATCGGCGATTCGCGACGGCCAGCCACAAGAGCTGTATCGGTACCCATTGTTGCCAATATAGAAACGCTATCAAACCAGTCAGCACAATACGTCCGGCTTCGATCCAGCGCGCACGCGTCATCAGCACCCGCAAGCTCGATGCTCTCGTGTGTTCGCTTGCTGTTGCATGGTTTACATTCATTGTTTGATCTTTCATTTTTTGTTTTTTGACAGTCGCGGTTATGGCCGGTAAAGTTTCTCGTAAAAGCCGCCCACGTTGATTTTGACCGTGACCGGTTTATCGCCACGGTTGCGCCAATACCAGCCGTGTGTACCGTCAAACGGCGCGATGAAAACGCCTTGGGCGCTGGTTTGTTGTTTGTCTTTCCAGTAGCTGGTAAAGGCAGCACCCGCATTGGGCTGCTCGCCGTGCATGTCGAAGTTGACCTTACCGCCATTGGCTACCCAGGCAAAGACGAATTGTTCTCCCTTGCGCATGGAAGCCTTGATTTCTGAGCCCTCATCGGGCTGAAGTGTCAGCGACATTTCGTCGCTGCGGAAAGGTACATCGCTCTTTGTTACAGTAGCTGGGGATGCTTGCACAGCGGATGCGACCACCGTCGTATTGCTGGGTAGCGTTGTGGTAGAAGCGGCCGGAACAGGTATTGATGCTGCGCTCTCACTGGTGGGGACGCTGGAGGCGCTCAGCGTGGTAAGCCCCAGCATTTTTCCGACCCCGGTTGGGTCGATATCATATTCGGCCGGCAGCACGGCGGTGATCAGGATTGCCCCTGCGACGATCAAGGCAAGTACTGTGGCCTTGATCAATTGGGGTAAGGTCGGAAGCGGTTGCGTATTGTGTATGGTCATGGCGGAATCCTTAAAATGAGATTTGGAAATAACCGGTAATTTGATCGCCCATCAGGACGAAGCCTGCGGCCATCAAAGCGACATTAGCCGCGAACGCCTGGCGCCCGAACGCATCGGTGCGCCGCCAGAAGCCCATGGCAATCAGAATTGCAGCCAACGCGAGTAGTTGCCCAAGCTCGACCCCGATGTTGAATGCGAGGATATTCGGTACCAGTCCGTCCGGGGATAGAGTGAACTCTTGCAGCTTGGTGGCGAGGCCAAAACCGTGGAAGAAACCAAAAATAAGCACGGCCGCCTTGAGATTCGGCTGGAAGCCTAATACTCGTTTGAATGCGCCAAGATTATCGAGCGCCTTGTACACAACCGAGAGGCCAATGATGGCATCAACAATGTATGGGTTGACATGCGTGCCGCTGAGAACGCCATACAGCAACGTGACGCTGTGGCCAACGGCGAATAGCGTCACGTAGGCCGCGACTTCACGCATCTTATACAAAAAGAAAATCACACCGAACAGAAATAACAGATGGTCATATCCCGTGACCATGTGCTTTGCTCCGAGGTAGATGAAGGGGATTATCTGCATGCCGCTGCTCTGTTCAATAAACAGTTTGTCATCTTCCGCGACACCATGTGCGAACACACTGGGCGCCAAAAGAGGCAGCAATAAGAGTGTGATGAATGCCAGCTGGCAGGGGCGCAATACGGCCGTGATCCGTTGCATGAACGCCAATATAAAAATTCTACTCATGTTTAAAATCCCAAATCAGGTGAACGTCAATAAGCCGGTCGCAGTATATCTTGATTACTTGAACTTCCATCTTTCCTGTTCCGATAACTACAGCGATTCAGTGCGTTTCTGTTGAGGTTTGTTGCTGCACATGAAAGCCATCGGTCTCAATCTGGATGGTGATATAGGTGATCTCGAATTCGCGAACTAGCCGATCTACCTCAGCCAGAATTTCCTGATCGGTACGCCTGGATAAATCCGCTACGATATGCACCGACAGCACGTTCTTGCCACTGGTCAGCGACCACACATGAAGATCGTGAATTTCGTTGACACCGTCGATCCCACGCAGCGCTGGCTCGATAACTTCCAGGTCGATCCCTTTGGGCACGCCTTGCAGCAGGATGTTGATGCTTTCTTTAAGCAACGTCCAGGTGCGTGGTAGCACCCATAGTCCTATCGCCGCCGCCACCAGGGAATCGACCCAGTTCCAACCGGTGAAATGGATAATGAGAGCCGCAGCGATCACGCCGATCGACCCGAGCATATCGCTCCAGACTTCCAGGTATGCGCCCTTTACGTTGAGATTTTCTTCGCTGCCGGCGCGCAGCAGCCGCATGCTGATGAGGTTAATGCAAAGACCCATCACGGCGATGACCAGCATTCCCATGGACTGAATTTCAGTTGGGGTATGCAGGCGCTGATAGGCTTCATAAAGAATATAGATAGCAACAAAAACTAACAGAATTGCATTAAACGCCGCCGCGAGTATCTCGAACCGATAATAGCCAAACGTACGCTTCCGGTCGGCGATTCGCTTACCAATCTGTATCGCCGCGAGGGCGATAGCGAGTGCCGCCGTGTCGGTAAACATGTGCGCCGCGTCGGACAGCAGCGCCAGGCTATCCGTAACAAATGCGCCGATGATCTCCACGATCAGAAAGGTGGTGGTCAACGCAAGCGCAATCCACAATGTCTTTTCGTGGCCGGCTGGAACTTTTCCATGTGAATGTCCCGCGTCCATATATCCTCCAAACCTCAATCTCTTAGGGGTGTGATTCCCGCAGCTTGCTGCGTTTATTGCCATCCCGAACGAAGTGAGGGATCTTGCTTAAGATTTCTCGCTGTGCTTGGAATGACACAGACATACCCCGCAGCTTGCTACGGGATTTTTATTTCAAGCCAGCGTTAACAAGAGGACGGCTCCCTCAGGCTTGAGGTGCCTGTAGCCGGTTGCCATCGACAGCGCTCGCTTCCTCTTCTTCTTTGCGATGAGCCAGCCGATACAGAATCGGCAGCACCAGCAGCGTCAGTGCAGTTGAGGACAAAATCCCGCCGATCACCACAGTCGCCAGCGGACGCTGGACCTCGGCCCCCGTTCCCGTAGCAATCGCCATGGGTATGAACCCTAGCGATGCTACCAGCGCGGTCATCAGCACGGGACGCAGCCGGGTCAACGCCCCTTCGTGTATCGCCTTATCCAGCGACATGCCTTCTTCACGCAAGGAGCGGATGAAAGCGATCATCACCAGACCGTTGAGCACCGCTACGCCCGACAGCGCGATGAAGCCGACGCCCGCCGAAATGGACAGCGGAATATCCCGCAGCCACAGCGCCAGGATACCGCCCGTCAGAGCGAACGGCACGCCGGTGAATACCAACAGGCCGTCCTTGACGTTATTGAACATCGCGAACAACAGCATGAATACCAGCAGCAATGCGACCGGAACCACAATCTGCAAGCGCTTGGTCGCCGATTGCAGTTGCTCAAAAGTGCCACCCCAGGTAGTCCAGTAGCCCGTCGGCACCGTCACCGCCTGCTGAATCTGTTGCTTGGCATCGCCTACGAAAGATCCGATATCTCGCCCGCGTACGTTGGCCGTCACTACCACGCGCCGCTTGCCATCTTCGCGGCTGATCTGGTTAGGCCCCGGCGCAACTTCAAAGGTCGCCACGTCGCCCAGTTGCAGATAGGCAGGGCGGGCTTGGCCGCTTACTTCGCCCTCAGAGGTAATGGCAGGCAAGCGGATCGGTAGCCGTTTCATCGCCTCCATGTCATTGCGCAACCGCTCGGGCAGGCGCACGATGATATCGAAGCGCCGGTCGCCTTCGAACAGCATCCCGGCCTCCTGTCCACCCACGGCCATAGAAATCGCTTCCTGCACGTCACCGACATTGATGCCAAGGCGCGCGGTCTTCTCGCGGTCGATGTGGATGGTCAGCATCGGCAAGCCGGTAGTGGGTTCGACCTTGACGTCGGCGGCGCCCGGAATTCTCTCCAGCACTTCCGCAATTCCCCCGGCGGTGCTATTCATCGTCTCCATGTCATCGCCGAACACCTTCACCGCCACGTCACTGCGCACACCGGAAAGCAGTTCGTTGAAGCGCATCTGGATCGGCTGGGTAAATTCGTAATTATTGCCGGGGACATTGGCCGTCGCCGCGCGCATCGCTTTGATCAGGTCAGCCTGGGTACGCTTCGGATCAGGCCAT
>JBKJTS010000232.1:0-6013 GCA_046590885.1 Gammaproteobacteria bacterium | reverse complement strand
ACAAGTAACATAGGTAATGGTGCGCGTGTCGCAAAAGCGCGCCAGCGTATCAATGTGGCTGTCAGTATCATCCCCTGCCAGATAGCCATGATCCAGCCATAAAAAACGATCAACGCCCAGCAGCTCGCCCAGCGTGGCTTCGATCTCTTGCTGGCTCAAGTCCGGATTACGTGTGGGCGCCATCAGACAGCGCCGCGTGGTCAAGAGTGTGCCTACACCATCCACTTCGATGCTGCCGCCTTCAAGCACAAGTTCAATCGTACGCAAGCTGGTATCGTTAAATGATTTTAACGTGTGCAAATGCTGCGTCAGTTGATTATCGAGAGCCGCATCAAATTTATTGCCCCAGCCATTAAAAGTGAAATCCAGCAAGCATGGCACGCCATCCTTCAGCACGGTAATCGGACCGTGATCGCGCACCCATGTGTCATTGGAGGGCGCGGCATAGAGCAGGACATTATCCATCTCCACCTGGGCGCGAATCAAGCGAACTTTTACCTGGGCCAGGTGCGCGTCGTCCCAGCAACTGATCAGCACTTTTTCGTGCAGGCTGATCTGTTGAGCCAACTCAATAAACACGGGTTCCACCAAGGCCAAGATCGGTTGCCAATCACTGTGCGCGTGGGGCCAGGTAAGCATAACGCCACTTTGGGGTGCCCATTCGGGGGGACAAATAATAGTAGCCATGGCTATAAGCAATCCTTCACAAAAAGTAATTTTAGCCCATTAGCTATAAACCTGCATAATATTTTACCTAAAATGCTGCTGATACTTAAGGAATTTTCTATTGTTCCGATAACTTTTACAATAAACCACCGGAATAAACCCAAGCTATGCGCTATTCAGGATTTGCCAGGATTGACGGAACGCATCCTTACCGCACGGCCATGCCGAGTGGTTTCGTTGACTACGCGGCACGCATCCGCCCGGGCGGCAAAGTATTTTATTTCAATTTTGCGTTGGCAAGGGAAATGGGTTTAATGCCGCAAAACCACCCCGAAGTGCTTAATAAAGAGCTGTCAAAGGCCATTTTGGACGCGTTCAGCCTGGAAATCATTAATGAATACGATGTGATCCATAAACGTCGGTTCCCTGCCAAAACTATCAAACCTAATCGATATATGGCAACACGTTACTTGCAATGCCAGCACCCGGATAAGCGTGGGAATACCTCTGGGGATGGACGTAGTATCTGGAATGGTTATTTCAAAGGCAATCGCGGCGGTTGGGATATTTCAAGCTGTGGCACAGGCGCGACTTCCTTAAGCCCCGCTACTGCGATTGAAGAAAAATTCTTCAAGACAGGAGATAAAAATGTTTCATATGGTTGTGGGCGTGCGGATCTGGCAGATGGGATCAGCGCCGCATTGATGAGTGACATCTTCCATCGCAACAATATTCCTACTGAAAGAACATTAGCGGTTATTTCATACAAAGATGGCACGGCGGTTAACGTGCGCTCTTACCGTAATTTATTACGTCCTGCACATTTATTCCGCCTTATAAAGCAGGAAAATTATGCCGAATTAAAAAGTGGTATGGATTATTTTATTAATCGCCAGGTGGAAAATGGATTATGGGAAAAACCACCGGAAGGCAATAGAAAATACCAATTTTTTTTGAAAAAAATCGCCCATGATTTTGCTAATGTCGCCGCTTTATATGAAAGTGAATATATATTTTGCTGGATGGAGTGGGATGGGGACAACATTCTCATGGACGGCGGGATTATTGACTATGGGTCGGTTCGGCAATTCGGGCTGTTTCACCGGGAATATCGCTATGACGATGTGGAGCGCATGTCTACTACCATCGCCGAACAAAAAAACAAGGCAAAATATACCGTGCAGGTGTTTGCGCAAATTGTGGATTTTTTGATTACAAAACGCAAAAAAGTTATTAATCATTATGCTAATCATGCAATGTTGAACTACTTTGATGAAGTTTTTGAAGATAAGAAAAATAAATGTATGATTCATAAGTTGGGTTTTAATCCTGACATGCAGGTTACTTTGATACAAGATCGCATCTTCACTAAAGAGCTTAAAGAGTTCAGAAAGCTCTGTGATTATTTTGAAAGAGCGCAATCAAAGAAAGGTATATATGAGGTTTCCGACGGCATTACATCTAATGCCATTTTTTGTCTGAGAGACATTCTGCGTGAGCTGCCCCAGCATTACCTTGCTAAAAATCTTCCTATTTCAGCGGAAGACTTTATTAGCATCCTGCGCTCTGAGTATGGGTCAGACAAAGATGTGGCATTAACACCCACACGCAAAGCAAAGATCAAGCGTTTTCAGGCGTTATATTGGAGATTGGTTAATCTCGCTGCCGGTTACTTCCATCAACCCGTCAATATATTACTTGCTGAGATGAGTGACAGAGTAAGCCTGATAAATCGTTATGACCGCGTTACCGGCGATGCGATTTTATATGTGACCGATAAATTGATGAAATCAGCTACCAAATTGAATCTGAACTCGGTGTTAATTCATGATATTTGTAAGGAGTTCATCGAGCAGCAAATATTGAGTCCAGAGTATTTTACGAAGACGGCCCACCATAATCATCGTTTTAAAGGTGAAAAAGTAAATAAAATATTTGATGCGATGCTGAAAGATGTCAGGGATATGCGCAGTGGAATATAGTCTAATTTTCAAGCGCACCTGAGAATAGAGGTAATAAGGTAAGTAGATGAGCATATTTTAAACTTGGACGCATTACAAGCTGAGGATGGTTGGGCGTTGACAGAGACAGCACTGCGTACCATACTGATTTAAGGCAGCAGATGCCTGTCAGGTATGTTCTGGGTCGTCTGTTCGTGCAGTGTGACAATCGAAACTGAAAGATTCTTTAGGCTGAGGTTGTAAAGTTAAGGAAGCTATGGGGAATCATAGATCCCCCTTCACAAACAAGGAGACAAAAAATGAGTACTATTACGACAAAAGATGGGGCGCAGATTTATTATAAGGATTGGGGGATTGGGCAGCCGGTTGTTTTTAGTCATGGTTGGCCGCTCAATGCTGATAGTTGGGAATCTCAGATGAAATTCCTGGCAACCAACGGTTATCGTTGCATTGCTCATGATCGTCGTGGACATGGGCGATCGAGCCAACCTTGGAACGGCAATGATATGAATACCTATGCGGATGATCTCGCCGCCCTCATTGAAACACTCAATCTAGGAAACGCAGTTCTTGTTGGCTTCTCGGCAGGCGGTGGTGAGGTCGCGCGTTATATTGCCCGTCACAGCACCAAACGTCTGGCGAAAGCAGCCCTTATCTCCGCAGTGCCGCCGTTGATGCTCAAAACGGAGTCTAATCCTGGTGGATTGCCGCTCGATATTTTCGACACGCTTCGCGCTAAATCTTTAGCTAATCGCTCACAGCTTTACAAAGATATTGCCAGTGGACCGTTCTTCGGCTTCAATCGTCCGGGCGCTAAAGCTTCGCAGGGCACCATTGACCGATTCTGGATGCAGGGAATGCAGTCAGGACACAAGAACGCTTTTGACTGTATAAAGGCTTTTTCTGAGACAGATTTTACCGAAGACCTTAAGCAGTTCGACATACCCACCTTGATTCTTCACGGCGATGATGACCAGATTGTGCCAATAGGTGCAGCGGCTCTTGCCGCAGTGAAGCTTGTTAAGAAGGCAACGCTGAAGGTTTATCCCGGCGCCCCGCATGGATTGGCCGATACTCACAAGGACGAACTCAACGCGGACTTGCTGGCATTCCTTAAATCCTGATTTTGTTTTGGCAGTGTATTTTGTGGCCCATTCGGCGTAGCACTGCAAAAATGTTGGGCCGATATTCTGAATCAACCGCCCCCGATAGGCGACATAATATTTTGTGGAGTCTGCGGGGATTTTTTGCGTTGGTATTGCCAGATTCGATAGCCTAAAAGAATCGCTAACAGCGCAGTGTAAATCAATGGTTCACTCAAATCTTTTTTCACCAGCCACAGATAATGAATCACGCCGCCGATGGCAATCGCATACACGGTTTTGTGTAATGTCCGCCAGCGTTTTCCTCCTAGGCGTTTTACCATATTATTAGTTGAAGTAATAGCGAGCGGGATGAGCAGCAGGAAGCAGGCGAATCCAATCGTGATGTATTTGCGCTTGATAACATCCTTGATGATTTCATCCACATCAAAAAACTGATCAAGCCAGATGTAATTCGTGAAGTGAAGCAATGCATAAAAGAACGTAAACAACCCCAACATACGGCGCAGTTTGATGAGCCACGGTATATTGAGTAATTGGCGTGCCGGGGTGATGGTGAGGGTAATCAACAGAAAGCGCAGCGTCCAGTCGCCGGTGCGCCGCATGATTTTTTCAATGGGGTTGGCGCCGAGCTGATTGTTGAACGCATCCCATGTGATCAGCGCCAGCGGTATCAGGCATACAATAAACAGGGCAGGTTTCACCACCCGTTCCATCCATTCTTGCTGCGTCATATTAAAAGTACTTTTTAAGATCCATGGCCGCATACATATGACCTACCTGATTCGCATAGCCATTAAACATGCTGGTTTTGCGCTTCAGGAACTCACCGATGCGTCGTTCGCGTGCCTGGCTCCAGCGTGGGTGATCAACTTCGGGGTTCACGTTGGCATAGAAGCCATATTCACTCGAGCCCGCAGCCATCCATGCGGTGGTAGGTTGTTTCTCGACAAAGCGTATTTTGACGATGGATTTAATACTCTTGAAACCATATTTCCACGGCACCACCAGCCGCAAAGGCGCGCCGTTTTGATTCGGTAAGGTTTCGCCATACAAACCTACGGCGAGTATCGCCAGCGGGTTCATCGCCTCGTCGATACGCAACCCTTCAAGATAGGGCCACTTAAGCACGGCGCGGCGTTGGCCAGGCATTCGCCCAGGGTCATACAGGGTAGTGAATTCCACGTATTTTGCTTTGGAAGTAGGTTCAAAGCGTTTAATTATATCCGCCAGCGGAATGCCTACCCACGGAATTACCATGGACCATGCTTCTACACAACGCAGTCGATAAATACGTTCTTCAAGCGTGTGTGGTTTTATAAAGTCTTCAAGCTGATAAACGGCGGGTTGGTTGACTTCGCCTTCTACGGTGACGGTCCATGGTTTGGTGCGGAAATTTTTTGACATGAGCGCGGGGTCTTCTTTTTCCACGCCGAACTCGTAGAAATTGTTGTAGCGCGTCACATCTTCATAGGGGGTGCGCTTTTCATCGGTTCCAAATGGTGCTTTGCTGCTGCCCGGGCGCACTCCCGCTAATCGTGTGCCCGCTTGGGCGGTGCCGGGCAGCAGCAAGCTGGGCATTGCGACCGCCGCGCCAGCAACGCCAAGCGCGGTTTCAATGAATTCTCTGCGGTTGAAATATACCCGTTTATCGGTTATTTCTGAAGAAGCAATGTCAGCTGGTTTTTGGATGAGCATGGAGGCCTCATGTGTTGGCAATAAATGGCAGGGCATGTGTCAGGCAGGGGTTCACCCGCTATTGATACACCGTATTATAGAGTGTGACATGCAGGCCTCGGGGAAATATCCCGAAAATGCCACAAATTTTTGCTGAAGACAGCGAAACTTGATAAAGTTAATAATAAACAATTGAAATTTATATAGTTTGTATAGGATAGTAATTTAGGCTGGCGCGGGGTGTTTGGTTCAGCCGTCGTTCAGCATCGCTCGTTTATGGTGTATGCATACATTGGCAGATTGTCATGAGGTTGTACACTTCAAGGTGCCACCCCCATTCATTTTATTGCCGTATAAAAGGAAACCCCATGCCTGGCAAAACTAACGTCATACTGTCTATCGTGATTATGCTGGTGGTAAGCATCACGCAGGCTGTCGCGGGTACGGTGAGCCGAGACACGCCGGAGTTTGTCTATACTGCCAATCAAGTCTCGCATAATGTGTCGGCCTACAAAATCAACCCTGTCACAGGCGCCTTGCACGAAGTGCGTGGCTCGCCTTATGCGGCTGGCCAGTTTCCGATTTCTGTTACAGTGGATCCGGCGG
>JBKJTS010000042.1:0-4153 GCA_046590885.1 Gammaproteobacteria bacterium | reverse complement strand
GGACACCTGGTAAGATCTTTATCGATCTCCTTGATGATCCGGCTCGCGACTTGCTTGTGATAGGATTTGCGGAGCTCGCCCAGCGTATGTGGCGGCGCAACGACAATGAGTGTCTCGAAGTCGTTGGCGAGTGCGCGTGCATTTAGGAGCTCGGCGGCTTTGGCAGCGAAGCGGTCCTCCTGGATCTGGTGGAAATCAGTTTCTTCCATTCCGCTACGGCGACTTCCGACACTTTCAACACTGCGCCCAGGCGCATCGCTCGCTTGATCACGATTGGGGGGATTATCTTGCTCGCGACGCACCTCGACGCGGAGATCAATATGGGCTGCGTTGCCGTGATTGCGCAAGAACAGCATTTTGCGGCCATCGGCGACGAGCACGAGGGCATTGTTGGGTACGTTCATGGGACATCCTCGGTTGTTGGTTCTTTGAAGAAAGTAAAGGATAGTAAATTCAACGTAAATTGTAAACGTTACAGTCAAATGCTCCAATCAAGATGTATCGAGCTGGCCAGGAAACTTGGCAAACGCTCAATCACATCAATCAGACTTTTCGACTTGATCATCGGGCTTTTCAGGCTCCTTTTTTACAGATATCTAATTCGTTTTTTGGCATTGTTCAATTAGTATAGGAAACCCCCTGCGGAGATATCTTTGAAATATAAAGGTGACAAAGATGCTGTTAGTAAAATTGTCGCGAATGTGACCAAAGGGGGTACGTTTGGTTGGAAAAAAGGGAGTATGCCGCCGGGAAAAAGCATAGGCGCGAATGACGCTCAAATTAAGAGTCTCTCTGAGTTTATTGCAGGTTTAGCCAAGTAAGTCAGAAGTAATGTCAAAAGGAATAGCCCTGGTTGCCATTGACACCGTAAACGATCCGCCTCCGGTCAGACTAGGCACTATGTTCGATAACGAACCGACTTTTGCGCGCCAAAAGTTTCAAATAGGGATATACGTTAATGATGACTTGGGAGAAACACAATGAAAACTCCGCAAGACATGGACAAACAAATTGGCATGATGCAAGAAAGCATGCTGAAGATACACGAGCAGATGCACAAGATAGCGGATGCGAAGAATCCGCAGGAACGCGAACGCCTCACGCAAGAGCACCAACAAACTATGCGCCAGCATATGCAAACCATGAAAGACAGCGGAATGATGGGGCAAGGCATGATGGGCAGTGACACGAAAAGCAACACGAGCGCAAGCAAGGAACCAAAAGACGGCCATGGACATATACAGTAACGCGACGAATTAAGGAGATTTATCTCATGAACGAAACAAACAAAACTGCCCTTGTCATTGCGCTTGCTGTAGTCGTAGGGCTTTTACTGCTCTTCGGCGGCGGAATAATGACAGGGGCCACCATGAGCGGTGGGATGATGGGGAACGGTGGGATGATTACATACGGAGGAATGAACGGAATCAGTTGGATGTGGATTCCTACCGTATTTGTGCTCGGTCTCGGTGTTCTATTGGCTTGGCTCATTTTCGGGAAGAAGACGTAACCGATTTTGAAAGACGAACGCTAGGCTGCAAGTATGACGGATTTGATAGGACTTTCATGTGTCCTGGTAGTCAAATCAGGAGGCGGCCACATGGAGTTTTGTCGCAGCAAATTTGTACAATGGTAAGTTGAAGTGGTGCCTGCTTGGCACCATCTAGCCCCCGCAGTTAAACACCCGTTCTATTAACCTCAAACTGGAGACTTAACAAATGAAGAAATTCCTTCTTATAGCTTTACTGGCCACCCTTCCTTTCTCGACGTCTCTTGTCTTAGCGGATGACGCCCATCATTCCGACAAGGGCAAGAAACCGGCAACGGCTATGACAGACAACGAAAAACAGATGCAGATGGGCAAGATGCAGGAAGACATGCTGCGGATGCACGAGAAAATGCACAAGATTATGGATGCGAAAAATCCGCAGGAGCGCGAAAAGCTGATGCAAGAACACTCGAAAATGATGCAGGACCACATGCGTATGATGCAGGGCAAGATGGATGACGGTATGAAAGGCATGTAAGGGCACGCACGGCATGGCGTAACGCGCTGTGCCTTATCCGCCAGCGGTTTAGAAAAATTGAGAGCCGTAGCATGAAGTGTTTTTGGAGACCATCATGGATGTAATAATCATCGCGACGAAAGCATGTACACATCGTCCGCACTTGGAAAAAGAACTTGAACACTTGCGTATTGCGTACCGTGTGTGTTTCGTTGAAGACCACGCGGATCTAGTCGAAAAATTTTCGATCCGGCATTCGCCGAATTTAATAGTTGACGACGAAGTTATATTTCGAAAACAACCGACGGAGTTGGAACTGCGCGAGTATTTCAGCACAAAAACCTCAGCCTGGGCGTGACGCGTGGGTTTATCCGCGAGTCACTAACTTTTCTTTTAAGCGCTTAGGTGTTTGACACCACAACCTGACAGGAGAGACACTATGAACGACTCGAAATTCGACCACAACACGCTCTGGGATTTAGTCAAGGACATCCGCTTCGGCATGCTCACGCATCGTCACCACGACGGCATGCTTTATAGCCATCCGTTGACGACGCAAAACAAATCTCTCGACGAGGGATCGATGCTTTACTTCTTTATCTTTGAAAAATCAGAACTTGCCAGTGGCCTACGACAGGACGGCAACGTCAACGTGTCGTATGCTAGTCCGAACGACGATCGCTATGTTTCAATCGTAGGCAAAGCCAGCGTGATGCACGACCCTGCCAAGGTTGAGCAGCTTTGGACGCCTGCCGCCCAGGACTGGTTTCCTGACGGCCCGACTGACCTGGATTTAGCACTGCTTACAGTCGAAATTATTCACGCCGAGTATTGGGACGTTGAAGAAAGCAGGATGAAGCACCTATTCAAAATAGCTAAGACGGCACTGACTGGAGAGCAGCGCCCGCACTTGAGCGGGCACAAGGAAGTGAATATGACCTGACACGCGTCCTGTGCCGTGGGGGCACTTGCCTTTCGGCTGGAAAGAGTTTGAGAGGGATACGATGAAAAACCCGCAAAATAGGGAAAAACAAATGGGCATGATGCAAGAAAGCATGTTGAAGATGCACGAGCAAATGCACAAGATAATGGATGCGAAGAATCCGCAGGAGCGGGAGTGGCTCACGCAAGCGCACAGACAAGTATTACGCCAGCATATGCAAGTCATGAAGGACAGCGGAATGATGGGCAGGGCATGATGGAAGAAAAGAAATTACAGCGCCCCTCCCACCGAAATCCACCCTGACATGAATGGGCAGGATCCGCGCCAACTCACCGGTGCGATTGGCCGAACAAAATTACCAGCCACCAGCTGGAGGAGCTTCAGACATGGAGTCAGAAAAAAAGATCGCCCTGATCACCGGCTCCAATGGACGCATTGGCACTGCGGTAATGGAGCGGCTAAGCGGACGCTTCAGCGATGTCGTCGGCTTCGACCGCAAGGCGCCGAGTCCGCCTCCGCCGGGTTGTACGCACATACCCGTCGATATTACTTCCGATGAAAGCGTACAAGAAGGACTTCGCATCCTGCGTGAACACCACGGCACGCACATCGCCGCTGTGATTCACCTAGCCGCCTACTACGATTTCCTCGGCAAGCCGAGCCCGAAGTACGACGAGATTACGGTTAACGGCACGGGACGCCTGCTGCGCGGACTACGCCAAGGGTTCAAGGTCGAGCAATTCATTTTCTCCAGCACCATGCTCGTGCATCAACCCGGCGAGCCCGGCCAATTCATCACCGAGGACTGGCCGATCGGGCCGACTTGGGCCTACCCGGAATCAAAGGTCCGCACCGAAACACTCATCCGCGCGGAGCGCGGCGACATTCCCGCCGTGCTCCTGCGCATCGCCGGCGTCTACGATGATCTCTGCCACTCGCTGCCACTGGCGCACCAGGTGCAGCGCATCTACGAACGCCAGTTCGCCAGTCACCTGTATTCCGGCGAGACTTCGCATGGACAGTCTTTTGTACATCTGGAGGATCTGTTGGACGCCATCGAGCGCGTCGTGGATCGTCGTGCCGAGCTGCCACCGGAATTGCCGATTCTCCTCGGCGAGCCAGAGGTGTTGAGCTACGACGAGCTGCAGCATACGTTTCTACGGCTGATTCACGACGAGTCGTGGGAGACGCACAATGTCCCCGG
>JBKJTS010000036.1:0-7090 GCA_046590885.1 Gammaproteobacteria bacterium | reverse complement strand
TCCGGCGGGCAGCAACAGCGCGTTGCATTGGCGCGTGCCTTGGCTGCACGACCGGATTTAATTCTTATGGACGAGCCTTTTTCAAACCTGGATATTGAGCTGCGCGAACGGCTGGGGCTGGAAGTGCGCGACATTCTTAAAAGCCAGAACATTGCCGCGATTCTGGTAACCCATGACCAGCAGGAAGCGTTTGCGCTGGGTGATGTGGTGGGCATCATGAATCAGGGAAATATTTTACAGTGGGATACGCCGTTCAATCTTTACCATGAACCAATCAACCGCTTTGTCGCCGACTTTATTGGTCAAGGGGTATTTTTGCCAGGCACGCTAATAACACCTGATGCAGTAGAAACGGATGTCGGCATCATTCGCGGCGACCGCGCCTATTTATGGCCACCTGGATCGGCGGTGGATGTGTTATTGCGCCCGGATGATGTGGTGGCCGATGAGCACAGCGCGTTACGCGGGGAAGTAATCAATAAGGCCTTCAAAGGCGCGTCCATCATGTACACCTTAAAGTTGGCAAGCGGCAACAAGGTGTTGGCGCTATTCCCCAGCCATCATGATCATGCGATTGGTGAGTATGTAGGAATACGCATCGACGCCAATCATTTAATTACGTTTCCGCGCGAGTAAACGGTGGGCAGGTACACGTACCGTACCAGCCAATCGGAACTCCGCGCGGCCAGATTTACCGTGAAGAAATACGTTTCCACCCGCCGCATCGGCTTGCCGGTAATGCATCCTTTCACTCTTCCCTCATGTGTTGTTGAGGCTTCATTTCATTCGATCCATCTACCGGGCTGATGGTTTTTTGGACGGATTATTATGTTGCTTAGTTTTCATTTGGTAATTTTTTGGTGGCATTAAAGCCTTGCTCGGAAAGGGTATCGCGCCTTAAAAGAATCATTATGCGCACCCAATTTGCTCGCCAGTTCACGACCTATTGTTTCACCTAGCAATACGGGAACGGCATTCCCTATCTGGCGCATTGCTTCGCCCCATGCACCTTTTATGATGAAGCTGTCCGGGAATGTCTGGATTCGCTTTGCCTCACACACAGTAAAATAGCGGACGCTGCCATCTGGATAACGGATCATATTTTCTCCGCCGGGAACCCCATGGCCTCCCGCCTTGATGGTTTTTGCAGGCCAGTCAATATCGCTACCCGTGTGACCAGGATAGGTGCGCGCACCGTCATGGAAGACATGATCATCAATACCATGTTGGGCATTTGGATCAGGTATGCCATGCAGCGCATCCCTGACTGTGCGCCAAGGCAATTGCTCTGGTTCGAACATGCCATACCTATCTTTCAAGCGCAGAATTTTTTCTTGCAGAAACTCAGTTATCGGCACTCTCTTTGATTTTGATACATTGTGGCGCTCCCAATATTCACCCGAAACATACATTTCCCAAAGCAATCTGTCTTCAGAATGTGTTTCTGCGGGAAACAACCACGACATCGCAAAATCAGATCTTGTGCCTACGATAACAACCCGTTCCCGCGTTTGCGGCACGCCATAATTTGCGGCATTTATTAACTTGAACGTGACGTCATATTTAGTCCCGGCATAGGAAAGCTGGCTAATGCTGCGAAGGTTATATAAATGATCCTTCCAGTCTGTAACAGGTTTGGCCATGAATCCGGGATACGTAAGTCGCAGGATTATGTATTCGAAATAATCTGCAAACGATGGTCTGAGCAAGCCTTTGACGTTCTCAAATACAAAAGCTTTTGGAGTGAGCTGTTCAATCGCCCGAATTGCAAATGGGAACATGTCGCGGCTGTCTTGATCCGCTCTATGTTTGCCCCCTAATGAAAAAGGTTGGCAGGGTGGGCCCCCCGCCACAACATCAACATCGTTTAGGGTATTAAGGTCGAAGTCTTTAATGTCTCCAAAAAAAACTTTCCCTGCATCAAAATTTTCATAAAGTGATGAGCAGGCATGCTTATTAAATTCAACAAATGCGGAGTGCTGGAAACCAGCAAGCTCTAGCCCCTTAGCCAATCCACCCGCCCCAGAAAATATCTCTAATGACTTCATTGCCTACGCTCTATATTTTTGAAGTGATTTTTGATTTTGGCGAGGATGACATTTTTTTCGGCATGAGTACCGTTGCATTTTTCTGCCCAAGCCCGTCCAGGATGAATGACATCCCAACTTGATTTTGCTTGTTCATACCGCCCACTTCCAGGGGCGTGATTTCAGAATCCATCCACAGCAGTATTCCAGAGGGGCATATTCAATTTGATGAGCGCGGCTTCGAAGGTGCCAATCATATCTGAGCTGGAGCCTTCAAAAATAACGAACCGGCACCTAAAGTCTTGAAGTTCCAGTTCTTGAGCAATAGCGATGCTTCCACTGTGCTCACGGAGGCGGCCAAATAGCTCTTTAGATTGGCTGAGCAGATTGTCGGAAACCCGTGCTTGGCGCCAGCCCTTTGGTACAGCCTTGCCGACATATATAGGATAACTGTAAGACAGTCGATTCAACTCTGCATATTTTTTGTATATAGGATTTTTGCCTGTGTAATAAATGGCATAAACGCCAGAACCAAGAAACAATTCCGGCAGGGCCAGTGTGTGTACGGGAGTGCCGTTAAAGAACCTGACAGCATCTTTGACGAGCTCGGCAAATGCGTCATTTTTGTATACGTGTTCACTTCTATCGAAAGCTTTTGATTTCATGAGTGTGCAATGCGCGTAGGCTTATCCCCCCGCCGCCTGTAAATCTGCATGATACGATGAACGCACCATCGGTCCGCTGGCAACGTTGACAAACCCGAGTGTGCGGCCTATATCAGCAAGTTCATCAAACTCATGCGGTGTCACATAACGCGCTACCGGCAGGTGGTGCTGGCTGGGTTGCAGATATTGCCCCAAGGTCAACATATCGCAACCATGGGCGCGCAAATCGGCCATCACTTGTTGCACTTCTTCCAGCGTTTCACCCAACCCCAGCATCACGCCTGATTTAGTAGGTAATGTCGGGTGCTGCTGCTTGAAACGCTTCAGCAGTGTCAATGACCACGTATAGTCAGAACCAGGGCGCGCCTGCCTGTAGAGACGCGGCACGGTTTCCAGGTTGTGGTTAAACACATCCGGCGGATTATTATTTAATATCTCCAGCGCCACATCCATGCGACCGCGAAAATCCGGCACCAGAATTTCCAGTTTAGTGTGCGGGGCACGCTGTCGTATTGCCTGAATACAGGCGGAAAAGTGCGCCGCGCCGCCATCGCGTAAATCATCACGATCTACCGAGGTTACCACCACATATTTCAGCCCCATCGCGGCAACGGTATGTGCCAGATTTTCCGGCTCGCTGGCATCCAGTGCATCGGGTTTGCCGTGCGCTACGTCGCAAAACGGACAGCGCCGCGTGCAAATAGCGCCCATAATCATGAACGTGGCGGTGCCATGCCCGAAGCATTCGCCCAGATTGGGGCAGGATGCCTCTTCACACACCGTATGCAAATTACGTTCGCGCAGCACCGTTTTGAGCCGGGCGACTTCCGGGCTATTGGGAGAACGCGCGCGTATCCATGCGGGCTTGCGCAACGGCGCTGCCATCGGCACTACCTTGACGGGAATGCGTGCCACCTTGGACTCACCCTTGAGGGGATTGGGCGCTTGCAAGGGAATGTCATCACTGAATATAGTCATGGATGCTATGATATCATTGAACGGTAACGCCGCTGCAAACGGGTAGAGAACGTCTCTGTGACGGTGGCCAGATCATTTGGCCCTCCCTCATCGCTCACCTGGGTTATCTTAAGCCCCGCATAACCACACGGGTTAATACGCTGAAAGGGTTCCAGATCCATTGCCACATTGAGACTTACGCCATGATAACTGCATCCGTTGCGCACCCGGAGGCCGAGCGCGGCTATTTTGCGGTCCTGCACATAAATACCGGGCGCGTCGCGGCGTGCGTGGGAGGGAATCCCATAACTGGTTAAGGTATCAATGACGGAGCGCTCCAGTAATTCCACCAGTTTTCGCACCCCCCAGCCCAGACGACGCAGATCTATCAGCGTATACATCACGATCTGACCGGGCCCATGATAGGTTACCTGCCCCCCTCGATCGGTCTTTACCAGTGGGATGTCGCCTACATTGAGCAGATGTTCGGGCTTGCCATTCATGCCTTGGGTATATACCGCCGGATGCTCCAATTGCCACAATTCATCGGCAGACATCGAAGTACGCGCAGCGGTAACATCTTGCATAGCCTGCCATACCAGCTGATAGTCACGGCGCACAAAAGCGCGAATATGTAATGAAGGGGGGAGCATAGGACACTCACTCTGCTAAAACGAAAGTCAGTGATAAATACCTGTAAGAATATTTTGTCTATCATACACTCATGTATCATCACGATTTTGTTAATTTTAGCAAAAAAAAAGCGCTGGGGGCACTTCAAATTGCACCGAAAAAGCCCATTCCCAACCTGCCACGGTAGATTCGACCTAAGGCCAGCACACTGCTAATATAACTACATATGCTGGACATTATCAACCAAGGGGGACTATGGGGACTATTTTTAGGCTCTTTTTTCGGCTCCACCCTGCTGCCAGGAGGGTCTGAGGTACTATTGGCATTATTAGCCGCTAATGGTCAGCATGATACTCTGACGTTGTTAGGTGTGGCCACCTTAGGCAATACGCTGGGGGGAATGAGTTCCTGGCTGATCGGGCGCATACTTGCGTGTCGATATCCCACTCAAGAGATTACCCATCCCCGCCGATTGCGTGCAATACAGCACATTCACAAATGGGGTAGTCCCTTACTGCTGTTCTCCTGGTTACCAATTATCGGCGACCCTCTGTGTGTGGCGGCGGGTTGGTTGCGCATCAACGGAGCGCTTGCGCTGGTTTTTATTGCAGTGGGCAAAGCGGCACGATATGCGGTGATTCTGCTATTTGTATAATCCCAAAAAAGCGAATAAACGCAGCAGCAGAAGTAGGCGCCTGACCTGGAGGCCCCTTATTCTGGCAAGCCGAGCCGCTTGAATCAACCCCGAAGAGCATGAAACCCAGAGCGCGTACAGACTGCTAGGTTTTCAGAAGCAGGCTTTTATCAGGCAAGCTATCCAGCCCGGCCTTGAGCACACTGGCCTTAATGCCATATTGCCCGAGGATAAAAGCGGCGGCGGAGCTACGGCGCCCCGCTTCGCAATAACAGATATAGGCTTGCGCTTTATCGAGCTCTTTGAGGCGCTGGTGTAACTCTTGAATGGGAATATTGATCGATGCCGGCAAGTGGCCATGCGCAAACTCAGACGGCGTACGCACATCCAGCCCCCGCGCACCCTCGCTGAGTTTTGCTTGCAGTTCGCCTTGGGTTACCCAGTGCAGCGTCGGCTCGTTAAGCAAGCGTACAAAGTCGGACTTCGCCAAGCGCAGTATTAGGCCATCAGTGACCATAGAGACGCTGGCATTACGTGGCTGGTCGGAAAGCAGTGCTGCCTCACCAAAACCATTACCTGCACTGAGCTCGGTGATTTCGATAGATTCGTTTTCACCTTCAATCACGCGTGTCACCAATGCCGTACCTTCATTGAGCATGTAAAAATAATCACCCGTATCCCCCTGACGAATAATCATGTCACCGACATTAACGCGAATGGGCTCGAGGCTATCCAGCAGTTGTTCGATATTGGCGGCGGGAAGATGACGGAAGGTCGGTGAGCGATACATTTTTTGCACCCACTGGCTTTTGTCAACGTTAATCACTCCTTCCGCGCTCATGATAACCTCCGGTTCACGATGCATAAACTGGTTCCACACCATCATGGTTTCAATTAGCTCGCAGTCCAGGCGAATCACTTCCGCTTCAGTAAGCGTGGTAGCGGTGGTGCGGCGGGGTTGCTCTGTGGTAATAGGGTGCAAATTCGCGCTATTTTCCTGTGTATTCGCACTGATTACAGTAATATCTGCACTATTCTCTGCCCTTAAATCGATATCACCCCGCAATAGATAAAGCATAGTGAAATCTTCATCTCCCTGGCGAAACAGGCAGGTCCCAGGCGCATATTTTTCAATCTTGCTGGACAGCAAAATATATTCAAGCTGCTCAGGGGCCAACGATGCCACTGGGTCGAGCCGTTTCAGTAATGCAATATCCATTATACTCATAATCATTTCCTGAACAGCCAGAATAACAATGTAATCACAATACTAATAATAATAGATGTGGTGATGGGAAAATAGAAACGAAAATTATCCCGCTCCAGTGCGATGTCACCCGGTAAGCGGCCTAAGCCAGCTTTTTGCAACCACGGCCACAGGACACCCAATATTACCAACACGATGCCGATAATGATTAGGGTACGGCGCATGATATCTCCTTCTTACAATAATCGAATAATCTCAGGTAGAGGTAAGTGACGCCAACGCCTCACTCACATCCAGCCATTGATCTTCGATCTGTTGTAATTGTTCCACCATCTGCGCCTGCTTTGCGACAGTTTCTTTCAAGCGTGGAGTATTTTCGGGCTGATAACTGGCGGCATCCGCCAGCCATGTCTCCAATACAGTTTTTTCTTCATGCAAACGACTGAGTTTTTTTTCAATCTCAGCCAGACGTTTTTCCAGCACGCGGCGTTGCTGGGTCACGAGGCGCGCTTGTGCCTTGACATTAGTTGTAGATATCATGGTTATAGAGGTCGGTTTGACAGGATTTTGTGACTGGTTTTGCGTTTGGCTAAGCCAGACGCGATAATCTTCCAGATCCCCGTCAAAGGGCGTAACACGTCCATCTGCCACTAGCACGAGTCGATCTGCCAAGGTACGCAGCAGATAGCGGTCATGCGATACCACCACTACGGCGCCCTGATATTCCTGCAGGGCCAGAGTCAGCGCGTCGCGCATGTCGAGATCAAGATGATTGGTAGGCTCGTCGAGCAACAACAGGTGGGGACGCTGCCAGGCCAGTAACGCCAATACCAAACGTGCTTTTTCACCGCCGGAAAATGGCGCAACCAAACGCATAGCGTCATCACCGACAAAGCCGAATCCACCGAGAAAACTGCGCATCTCCTGCTCGGTGGCCGCTCCTGCAGATCCTGCGATGTGCATGGAT
>JBKJTS010000269.1:0-6394 GCA_046590885.1 Gammaproteobacteria bacterium | reverse complement strand
GTGTCAGCTTGATGCCGACAAACACATGGGCGGTGGCCGCGTCGGTCGCTCCCGGCGTCCTCGGCAACCGCTCCCTGCGTTGCTCTACCTCCTGCATCCATGCAGTCGTGCCTCCCGCGACACTAGTGCATCCCCGCACGTCGGCATAGCGGTAATTAAACTCGGTGATGCTGCGGTCGCCGATCACATGGCAAAACTCACCAAAACTACCCGGACGTTCAGGAATAGTCACCGCCAGGATGGCTTCGTGCCGTTCGCCGACTTCGGCGCGCTCGGCGACATGGCGTAAACGCCCAAAGTTCATATTGGCGCCGCTATCAATCGCCACCATACGTTGCGCCGTGACGCCTTCGCGCTCAATGTATTTTTTGAGCCCCGCCACGCCCAGTGCGCCTGCGGGTTCGGCAATCGAACGGGTATCATCAAATATGTCTTTGATGGCCGCGCAGATCTCATCGGTGTTCACCAGAATGATTTCATCGACATAAAGCTGTGCAATGCGGAAGGGCTCTTTACCCGCCTGCTTCACCGCCACTCCGTCGGCAAAAATGCCGACGTGGTTAAGCACCGTGCGTTCACCGCTACGCAGGGCGTCATGCATGCTGGCGGCATCTTCAGGCTCTACACCAATCACCTTAATTTCGGGCCACAGGTATTTAACATACACCGCCACGCCCGCAATCAAGCCTCCGCCACCCACCGGCACAAAAATCGCGTGCAACGGATCGGTATGCTGGCGCAATATCTCCATTGCCACCGTGCCTTGGCCAGCGATCACGTCCGGGTCATCATACGGATGTACAAACGTCATGCCGTTCTGTTCAGCAAGTATCACGGCATGCTGATACGCCTCATCATAGGTGTCGCCATGCAACGTAATGGTGCCGCCCAGATTGCGCACCGAGGCCACCTTGATGTCCGGCGTGGTGCGCGGCATGACAATCAGCGACCGAATCCCCAACTTGCTGGCTGCCAGCGCCACGCCCTGGGCATGATTACCCGCTGAAGCGGTGATCACGCCTTTTTTGGCAATGTCTGGAGGCAGATTAACGATTTTGTTATACGCACCGCGCAGCTTGAACGAAAATACCGGCTGCAGATCTTCGCGCTTGAGCATCACATGGTTATTCAAGCGCTGCGACAGATTGCGCATCAGATCCAGCGGGGTTTGTTGCGCCACGTCGTAAACGCGCGCCTTGAGAATTTTTTCGATGTATTGTTTCATGGGCTATAAACTACCATATGTTGGTGGTTTATGGGCACCTCTCTGGCATAATCGGCCATATCCGGGTATATTTTCCGGTAGGTATATTGCTGGAGAACACCATGACGAAAGATGAAATGAAAAAAGCGGTTGCCCTGGCGGCACTGGATTACGTCACCGCAGGCGCCATCGTCGGCGTAGGCACTGGCTCAACCGCCAACTGCTTTATCGACGCCCTGGCAGGCATCAAGCACAAGATTGAAGGCACCGTAGCAAGTTCGGTAGCTACCGCTGAACGCCTGAAAGGACATGGCATTCCGGTATTTGATCTGAACGCGGTTAACGACATCGCCGTGTATGTCGATGGTGCCGATGAATCCAACCGCTATCTGCATCTCATCAAAGGCGGCGGCGGCGCGCTAACGCGCGAAAAAATTGTCGCCGCCGCCAGCCGCAAATTCGTCTGTATTGCCGATGAGTCCAAGCTGGTGGACGTGCTGGGCACGTTTCCGCTGCCCATCGAAGTAATCCCCATGGCGCGCAGCTATGTGGCGCGCGAAATCGTGAAACTGGGCGGCAAGCCAGTGCTGCGCGATGGCTACACAACCGACAATGGCAACCTGATTATCGACGTGCACAATCTCAACATAATGGAACCCGCCAAGCTCGAAGCCCAGCTCAACAACATTCCCGGTATCGTCACCAACGGCCTGTTCGCCATCCGCCCTGCGGATGTGTTGTTGTTAGGGCATGAGGGGGGTGTGCGGACTTTGGTGGGGCGGTGAGATGCGCTGGATTAAAAGTAATAGCGAGCGTAGGTGGCACGTTTTAGGGCTCATACTACCAAGCTGATGACAAAAAACTCAATTAAATTGGAATTATTAGAGGCTCCCTTACGTATATGAGTAGCTGGAGACTTCCAACTTTCGACCAAATCGTCGGGCCAGCAGAGCTAGCAGAAGTAGTTATTGACTTTCGGCGGTGGTACTTCAAAGGTAATGAGCCGCATGAAGAGCGACTGCCCCCAAGTGACAACGGACTGCGAGCACTCATAAAAATTGCATTTCAAGCGAGTCTTGTTACTGAGGAAGGCAGCTACTCGAGGGCAAGATTGTTCGTCCCCCGAGGCGACGGGGCAAAGCCCAGAATAGTTGTGGAGCTTGATGCTCAGATTCCGGCGAATGGAGATGGGGTGCTGACGCTTAAGCGCCTGGCTCCAATAGCCGACTCCCAGGACTTGGCCCTTGTCTTGGAAGAAGGAGTGGAAGGATGGCGGTGTGTCGGCCTAGCGATCGTTTCCGAGCCAATATCCCCGGTTCACATTGGAAGGCCGGAGTTGCATCACCACCAGCAGGTTCCGGCCGGTGTCTCGATTCGCATCGACGGTCCGGGCCTCCTTCGGGTTACAGACGTGTTTGCCACCTTTGTTTTGCATGGCGGGCGCATTCGTCACGCAACGCCATTGTACTACGCGCCCCCGATCACAGCGCTGCTATATCAAATAGATATTGCTCTGACGCAGGATAAGGACATTCCCCGCCTCCTTGGAAGCGACAACCGGACTCATCAGTTAGGCCTGCCCATCGAATTCGCGCTTTCTCGCATTGTCGCCAAAATGCGGGGGGCTAGAAAAGGTGGGGCTCTAATTTTTCCAAGCGATGCGAAAACTCCGCTAATTGATTTCGGAGTCTTCAAAACCCGCGCTACGGGCTTGGGTGACGTGCTGCATAGCTTCTATGCAGCCTCTCGAGCATCGGCTGCCGCAGAATCGCCCGAAGAGCTTCGATCCACACTAGCGAAGTGGCAAAACGCCCATCAAATGATTCTGCGGTTTACAGATTGTATCGCGGGCTTAAGTAAAGTTGACGGGTGCGTTGTGCTGAAATCGAATTTGGATGTGGTCGCGTTTGGAGCAAAGATCAGAGTACCAGCGCATTCTGACCAGGAGGTGTCAACACTAACTCTCGTCGATCCATTCTCTAAGGAACCTGAATCGGAAAAGATAATCATGAATCTCGGGACACGGCATCGCTCTGCATACAACCTCTGCCGCCTTCTGCCTGGCACTACTGCAATCGTTGTCTCGCAGGATGGTGACATTCGAGTCTTCTCAAGCGACTCCAATCACCTGTATTTCGTTGATTCCCTCGAGGCGTCTTCTATAGGTCTTCCGCTTTTCTGATACGCTGCAAGTAGCGTAGAGCGTGGGCACGTTTTTGTGCCCACGCGTTAAAAAATTGAACTCGAGATGCGGGTTGAAATATTGCGTGAATGAACATATCCGCAGGGGCACAAAAAAACATGCCCCTGCTACCAAACTAAATTTTGCAGAAACTAAAAGCTTTGTACAACTACGGGCGAGTCAACCCCCATCACTGATCTCATTCCAATTCTAATTTAAAAGTGGATTTATAATCCAAGCCCAAGCGACGATGGATTTAACGCGATCTGTATCCGTTTCAAAATTTCTCAATGCTATTTCAGGATGATCTTCGATAGCTGTCATCCAATTAAAAACAAAATTACCGAAAGACTTTTCTCACAAGTCATCCCACAGGTGTTCTACGGGATTGATCTCGGGTGAATAAGGCGGCAATTTAAACATAACTATATTGTTTGGCATGACCAGTTGCGTACTCCGATTGCCAGCCTGCGCCATCGGCCACCATCACTGCTGCATAGCATAGGTGTACTCGCGCATGAATGCGCAGGCGCGGCGAAATGACAGTAAGAAGTATGTGTTTTCTGAAAAGCACTATTCACTATTTAATATTTACTCTACCACCAACAAAATACGATTAGCCACCCGTTTCGATATTTTTTGATCAATGGCAAGCCAAGCTCACGCCGTGCGACGCTGCCCGGCACGCTTCTTGAGATGTACCAGTAACAGCGAAATCGCTACCGGTGTGATGCCGGGGATGCGGCCCGCCTGGCCCAGGGTGATGGGCCGTTGCGCGTTGAATTTCTGCCGCACTTCGGAGGAAAGGCCCGACACGTTGTTGTAATCCAGGTCTTCGGGCAGGCGGGTTTCTTCGTTGCGGCGGCTGCGCTCGATTTCGTCATGCTGACGCTCTATATAGCCGGAATACTTGGCCTGAATTTCAACCTGCTCGGAGACCTTGGGGTCTTCCACACCTGACCCGGCATTGGGCAGACTCATCAACGATGCATAAGTAACATCCGGGCGGCGCAACAAGTCCATCAAACAGTATTCATGAGTAATGTTAGTGCCCAGCACGCGCTGGGCGTCGGCGTCGGGCAAGGTTTCTGGTCGCACCCAGGTGGTATTGAGCCGCGCTGTTTCATCTTCAATGGCAACACGCTTTTCTTCAAAGGCTCGCCAGCGTACATCATCCACTAAACCCAGTTCACGACCTTTGCTGGTGAGGCGCAGATCGGCATTGTCTTCACGCAACAATAAACGGTATTCAGCGCGGCTGGTGAACATGCGGTACGGCTCACTGGTGCCGCGCGTAATCAGATCGTCAATCAATACGCCGATGTAAGCTTCATTGCGGCGTGGGCACCATGCCGGCTTGTCTTGCGCCAACAGTGCGGCGTTCATGCCAGCAATCAAACCTTGCGCAGCGGCTTCTTCATAGCCGGTGGTGCCATTAATCTGCCCGGCAAAAAACAACCCTGCCATATGTTTGGTTTCAAGCGAAGGCTGGAGATCGCGCGGATCAAAAAAATCGTATTCAATTGCATAGCCGGGGCGGGTGATATGCGCGTTTTCAAAACCGCGAATCGAGCGCACCAACTCAAATTGCACATCAAACGGCAGGCTGGTGGAAATGCCGTTAGGATACACCTCATGCGTCGTCAAGCCTTCGGGCTCAACAAAAATCTGGTGCGAGGTCTTGTCGCCAAAGCGCACCACCTTGTCTTCCACCGACGGACAATAACGCGGGCCCACACCTTCGATAACACCTGTATACATCGGCGAACGCGACAAGCCGCCGCGAATGATGTCATGGGTGCGCTCGTTGGTGGCGGTGATGTAACAGGGCACCTGACGCGGATGTTCGCTGGCCGAACCCAGGTATGAAAATACTGGCACCGGATCATCACCCGGTTGCGCGCCAAGTTGCGAATAATCAATGCTGCGTCCGTCGATGCGTGGCGGCGTGCCGGTCTTGAGGCGATCGACACGGAACGGCAACTCGCGCAAGCGCCGCGCAAGCGCATTGGCGGGCGCATCACCGGCGCGGCCACCTTCATAATTGGCCATGCCGATATGGATCAAGCCACCGAGAAATGTGCCCGCCGTCAACACTACGCTACGCGCCGCAAAGCGCAAACCCATTTGCGTCACCACGCCGGTGACGCGGCCGTTATCCACGTCCAAGTCCACCACCGCCTGCTGGAACAGCACCAGATTGGGCTGATTTTCCAGCGCGGTGCGCACCGCCTGCCGGTAGAGCACCCGGTCGGCCTGGGCGCGTGTGGCACGCACTGCCGGGCCTTTACTGGCATTCAATATGCGGAACTGGATACCGGCACGGTCTGCGGCATGTGCCATAAAGCCGCCCAGCGCATCAATTTCTTTTACCAGATGACCTTTGCCAATGCCGCCAATCGCGGGATTACAACTCATCTGCCCGAGGGTTTCGATGCTGTGCGTCAGCAGCAGTGTACGCACGCCCATGCGCGCCGCTGCCAGAGCCGCTTCGGTGCCGGCGTGGCCACCGCCGATGACAATCACATCAAAACTATCCTGGTATCGCATAATCTGCTAAATTCACTTAAATGTGACTCCATTAAGAGGATAGCTAAATTTTACCATAACACCGTGCCTCGCACATCGCGGTTGAATGGCGCTCATGGTGCGAACTTTACCCTCGCAATTATAAAAAAATGATGTTTTACATGCTTATCGGAAAGCGCAATTCACAAAAAACATGCGGGGCATGGGTATAGAAAAGCGTGTTATGAAATAGCTGGCGTGGTTTTATTGCAGCAGCCGTAGATCTGCCGCAAATCTTTCGTACTTTTCGTCGATGCGTAACACAACTAAGAAAAAATATGGATATGCCTACCCTTTCTCTCGTATTACGAGCAGCGCTGATTCTGATTCTATTACCGGTGCTATTTATCAGCATATCGCTGGCATGGAATCATCCTCCTCTGCTGGATGCACCGGGAGTATCTGTTCGACTTAAAACTTATCTCACCACTCATGTCGCA
>JBKJTS010000112.1:0-16299 GCA_046590885.1 Gammaproteobacteria bacterium | reverse complement strand
CAGCAGCAATAAAGATCTGCGTAACCTGTACGCCCAATTGGGCAACGTACTGCGTGCCAAGTGTCCCGGTTGGCGCGTCGCCATTTTATGTAACGACCAGGTATTGTTGGCACAAACACGCCTCATACTGGATACCTCATTTTCGCTGCTCAATGGTGGTATTAAAGTGCGGTTGGCGAGAGGCGAGATCACATCACTAAAAAGCAACCTAAACAATCCAATAGACGCTTTATCATGAAGGAATTGGCTCACCATCAGGATCGCTCACTCTTATTCGGAATGACCGACCCATGTCATTCCGCCACTGGATCTTGCTTCATAATCAGGAGAACGTCATGACGATCCTTTTGACGACGCTCATTGGCGATATTATTGAAATTTGGCATGATGACGCTGCATTACCTATAATGGGGATAACTTGCAAAAGGATTGCTTATGTTTGATTACACCACCGCCTTTTCGCGCAATATTGGCCTCGTCTCACATCAGGAGCAGCAAAAACTGCGCGAAACCCGAGTTGCTATTGCTGGTATAGGTGGTGTGGGGGGGGCGTACGCACTCGCATTGGCGCGATTGGGTATTGGTCACTTCCACCTTGCCGATCTGGATGTTTTTGAATTGGCCAATATGAACCGCCAGTTCGGCGCTACAATGTCTACATTACACCGGGAAAAAACCACTGTACTAATGGAGATGATCAAGGAGATCAATCCCACGGCGGAAGTCCAGTGTTTTAACAGCGGCTTCACTGCAGAAAATGCCGATGCCTTTTTATCGGGCGTCCAGGTAGCGGTAGACGCAATAGATTTTTTCACCATCGACCCGCGTCGGCTCTATCACAAAACAGCTCGGCGCTTAGGTGTCCCTGTTCTGTTAGCCGCACCCGTGGGTTTCGGTGGCACGCTGCACTGCTTCTCGCCAATAGGCATGAGCTTTGACGATTATTTTGCAATCGAAAATCACATGTGCAAAGCCGAGCAAGTATTGATGTTTGGTTTGGGACTCACCCCTCGTCTCTTGCAGCGGTCCTATTTCTCTCCTGCCCAACTAAACCTGGACGCGGAAACAGCGCCTTCTTTAGCGCCGGGTGTGTTCTTTGCTGCTGGCTTGGTGGCTGCCGAAGCCGCCAACATTATTCTACGCAGGCGCCCGATGAAGTCCGTGCCGCATTATTTACAATTTGATCCTATAGTCCGGCGCTTGGCCGTGGGCAAGCTCCGAGGTGGAAATCGAAACCCTTTGCAACGTCTCAAAAAACAGTGGGTATTTATGCAGTTCCCTGCCTTGAAAGAGCAATGTAAAAAAAAATAACTACACTATCCACAAAAGGATGGACTCAAACTAGGTTGAGGACCATTTATCCAGCACCTCTGGGGTGAATATCCCATGCTTACCGCGCAAAATAAGTAACAATAATATCTCGTATGTTCCCATCTTCCCGCAGCCCTTATTTAGTCAATAAGTAATTGATATACATTAGGATATATCTACTTCATTAACCCGACAAATGCCTCCTTGAAGATTGTCGCCAAAAAGAGACAATTAAAGCAAGTTTAAATCAATAAGATAAAGGTTTGTACGTGTCCAGTGTCCCTAGTTGGCGACATTTTCATCTATAAATATTACTCTAAAAAAATTAAGTTATTGATATATATTATATATTTATAATTGGCACGATTCTAGCATATAATTCAGCGGTAACGTGATGAGAAATTCGCCATTTTGCACTTTGGCAT
Source organism: Gammaproteobacteria bacterium (assembly GCA_046590885.1). Taxonomy (GTDB): domain Bacteria; phylum Pseudomonadota; class Gammaproteobacteria; family Ga007554. The sequence continues at coordinate 14,563 of JBKJTS010000112.1, read as the reverse complement.
TGTTGATCATGAATTTCTGAGGAATTTCGTACAGAAGAAAAGTATGCGCTTATATTGAAGGGGAATTAAAGCTGCTGGGGACCCAATTTTTGTTTTTGTGATGAAGTATTCACCTCCTGCGAGACTGGCTTGGCATACATTCTTTAATAATAAGCCTAGGCTAGAAACTAACCATAATTATATAAATGCTGTTGTTGTGTTAATCAAGTGCCTGAATATTGGTTTCCTTAGGATAAAGAGTATCCGTAGTATCTGCGGGACTTTATGGGAATAAACTTGTAGTGCCATTAAATGGCACATAAGGGCGAGAAGCGCACTTGGTTAAAAGATCTTTGGAGAAAAATAGACCATGAAAGAGAAAATTGTACAGTTTGTGTCTAACAAGAATGTTGTACATAATAGTGCTTCTTCTATTGATGAACTTGCTGAAAAGCATCTGTTTCCAGAAGAGCCTCAAGTTAAGATACGCTTGGCTCATACGGCAGAAGACTTAACTGCAGCTTACAGCCTGGTTTATGACAGATATGTAAAAAGGGGCTTCCAAGCGGAAAACTCGACAGGAGTGCGCTTTACCCCGCATTTTGCCTTGCCCACAAGTCACACCTTTATTGCCACGCTAGGTGGAGAATTAATTGGTACGTTGACGATGATTATCGACGGGGCGCTGGGCTTATGTATGGAAAAAGATTACCCCGACGAAATTCAGTCCATGCGTAATCAAGGTCGCCGGATTGCCGAACTTTCGTGTCTAGTAACGCGTCGCTCTAAAGACCTTCCCGCACTATTACGGCTTTTTCATGCAGCTTATGCTTATGCTTTACATCAACAAGGCGTCACTGATTTCTGCATCGCAGTGACTACTGAGCACCAGAATTTTTATCGTAATGCTTTGCTCTTTGAGCAAATTGGTGAGAGCAAACCATGTACATTATTGACCAACAAAGCAAGTGTTGTTGGCATGAATCTTCATCTGCCTTCTGCTGAACAGTCTTATTATAATGCATACAGCATACGCAGAATGTTAGGACGTTTTTTCCTCGGTAAAAAAGGGGTAGAACAGCTCAGTAAAGAACTTCTTTTGCCGGATCAAGATGCTTTTTGTACCCGTCTTGCATTTGCTCGCACCTACTTAGACTGGTCTAACTTGGCTCTTCTCGGCACTGCCAAGAAAATTGAGGAGTCGTATGACGAGTCACTGCGCCTTGAGGAAGAGTATCAAGCAAAGTACGCGCTCCAAATTGCCTAAATCTTTTCTGTCTGATGATAACGCAGATGATCACGGGATTTTTTGCTGATAAATCCTTCTGTTGAACTTACTCTCGCTTGGCAGCGGGGGTAAGTATCATTTTAAATTCAAATACAAAACCTTCATTTAGAGCGTTTTTAACCAAATCGACCTTTGGGATCACTTCGCCTACACTCCACTTCCATGATTTTCATTGAAGCGGTGTAATCAATAATTTCTTTATCCTTAAAAAAATTTCCATTGCCTGACGAGTGCCCATAAAAAAAGCCCCATGCTTCCATGAGGCTTTTAATGTAAACAAAAGACATATTGAGTTACTACACAATATGCCTCCTGTTAGATTACAGCATTTATGCAGCTTTGCGACGGCGTGCAACAGCACCCATGCCTACTAACCCAAGACCAAGGAGGGCCAAAGTAGCGGGCTCTGGTACCTGACCAGGGGCTTGTCCAAAGACCACATCCAGTGAACCATTGATCGTCTGCGTACCGGTCGGGGTGAAGTTGTTAAGCTGCCCGGATTGGAACGACAAGTTATAGAATGGGCTGGGTGCAGTAAAGTAGGTGGTGCCCCCCGGTGTGGTAGAGGTCAGTGCAAAAGTGGTGGTGGTGCCGAAACTTCCGCAATTAATACCAGTAGTACAGGTCGGTAAGGTAGGATCAAGTGTTCCGAAGCCATCTTGTGGTGTACCTGTGGCAATCAAGTAGTCCTCTGCATTTAAACCAGTCAACCAAGGGCTGCTTCCATTGGCTGGAGCAGTAAAGGAGGTATCGTTATTAGGGTCAATAAATACACCTAAGCTACCGCCTGTGCCAAAGTCAAAGGTTGTAACGCCCGATGAACTAGTGGTAAAAGTGCCAAAGCCCTGAAACAACGCATACAGACCGTAACCGTTAGGTCCAAATCCCGCAAGCTGAGTAGTAACTGGAGTAGTACCATCGTTGGATACAAACTGGCCGGCGTTCCATTTAATGGAGACAGCGAAATTACCAGAACTATCAAAGGTGGCTACTTCCACATAGTTACCGGTGATTTTATCGGCAACAAAAACATTTGGAACTGTACCAATAACTGAGCCTTCATTGACAGTGAAATCAGGGAAAGCCGCTGCCATTGCATTTGTGCTGACGATACCTAGGCTGGCTGTCAATGCAGCGGCAAGTAGCGTTTTGTTCAGTACTGTTTTCATATTACTTCTCCTAAGCTTTGTGTTTAAAGTGATTCCGGTGTTACTTTTTCGCCATGCTGCTGCATACAACACGTGTGATCTATTAACATTCAAGTAATCGTGATTTATTGTCAATTAATATTAAAGCATGAAGCGTGCCAAAGATAAATAATGAAATATATCCATATGATTAATATTAATTTATCTTCTTTATTTAACAAATAAGCTCTTTGCTGATTTAGATACTTGTAAAGTTATCCGACAAATTAAGCTGAAATTTTTGTTGTATCTGCCTGTAATCTAACTAGAGAGTTATGTATCCATTTGTTATTTATTACAAAATTTATTTTAGTTAAGTTTTCCGACAAACATGCGCTTTTATCTATCTCTTTACCAAGCAACTTAATTGAACTTCCAGTTATTAATTAAGTTGCTGTTATATATAATAAAATATATTGTAAAGTTCTCCGACATAACTAGCTGTGCTTGAATAATAGTTTCAATAAATTTAAATGCCAAGACGGAAACTAAACTTTAAGGTGCATGTTCGTTGTATATCTCATTACCTATTTGGATCAAGTTATTAACTAGTTCAACATCTTGACCTAATTAGTTATTCCCGGATTTAAGTCGGTTGAGCAAAGTTCTTGCAGCTGTGACTTCACTAAAATTGCTATTGCTTTGAAGGAGCTGCTCAAGCTCCTTACGGGCCTCACGACCGCGGCCTGCTTTATCCAAGGCTACGGCGAAATGATAGCGAATGATGGGTGCATCCGACTGTGAGACCGCAGCTTGTAAAAGGTCCAAGCCCCGATTCACTTGCTTCTGCTGAATCAAAATCCAGCCCAACGTGTCAGTAATGGCGGGCTGATTAGGAGCCAAATCGTACGCTTTCTCAGCAAACTCAAGAGCACGGGGATCGTCCTGTTCATAATAAATCCCGGCAAGATTATTGAGGGCAACGGCATTTGTAGGTTGCTTATCTAGTACCTTCTGGTATTGCTCTATGGCCTCTTTGCGTTTACCGTCGGACTGATATGCACGTGCTAGCACGGTACGCACCTGGGTATCTTCGGGGTGGTCGGTGAGCCACTGGGTTAGTGTCTGATAAACACCGGCGGCATCACCTTCACCCTTGCGGGCGCTTGCGAGTTTGATCACTAAGCCGCCGTTCTTGCCCCGTTCATGAGCTGCGGCATATGCCTTGCCAGCGTTACCATAGGCACCTGCGTGCATATGAACATCCCCTTCAAGTTCATAACCTACAGGATGGGTGGCATGCAGCTGCATAAGGTGCTGTGCGATGCGCATTGCCTCTTGTGGTCGCCCACTCTTCAGCTCCATAGATGATAAGGCTGCGGCAGTAGCCAACATTGCAGGATCTAATTTGAAAGCCTTGTTGAAGCTTGCCAAGGCGGCTTTGGTATCTTTGGCTTTGACGTGCGCCATGCCAAGCAAGTGGTGAGCGTGCGCGGATTTTGGCAATTTTTCGGTAAGTTTGCGGAAGCTGATCAGGGCGTTATTGATTTCTCCTGCCGCTAATTGAGCTTCTCCCAACGCTTGTAGTACCTCGAGATGCTCGGGGTGGGCGGTGTAGGTCTCGTGTGCGAGCGCCAAAGCTTTCAATGAATCATTCTCTTGCAAATAGGCGTTAATCAACAGCACAGCAGGGGGGATAGCTTTTGGATGTTTTTGCGTGGCTTTTTCCAACCAGTTCAAGGCGTCTTTGCGCTTGCCGATTCGGGTATCCATGCCTGCCAACGCCAACATGCTGCCCAGATGGGCGGAATCTTGTTTAAGTATGTCTTGGTAATGACGACGCGCCGTCAAGGTATCATTTTGCAGCAAGGCGATTTGCGCTAAGTCCATTCGTGCGGGCACGTACTTATTGTCCAGCGACAATGCTTTCTCAAGTGATTGCCGTGCTTGTACAAAGTCTTTTTTGCCGACATAGGCTTTAGCAGCTAAGGTGTCTGGGACTGGGCTTTTAGGGTGGCGGCTTTTGAAGCCTGCAATAGCCTGAAGGGCGGCATCGGGTTTTTGCTCCCGCAAATAGGTCAAAATCCGTAAGACTTCTGCCTCAATCAGGTCGGGCTTGATTTGCAGCGCCGCTTCAAATTGTGCCAAGGCTAAGTCAGTTTTTCCCTGAGCTTGCAATATTTGCCCCAGCTCCAGGCGGGTTGCGGTGGAATTTGGCTCTGCCGCTAGCGCTTGCTGCAGGTAGCTTACCCCGGTTTGCAGATCCCCCTTGCGCAAGAAAAGCCCTCCCAACTGCTTAATAATAGCAATATCAATGGGGGTTTGTTTGGCCATCGGCTCAAGGGTTTTAATGGCGTCATCAATGGCGCCACGCTGAATTTGCACATTAGCAAGTAATGTGCGTGCTTGCGGGGATCCCGGATGAGCGTTAAGTAATTGAGCCAATAAATCATTTGCCTGCTGTAAATGCCCCTGAGCGAGATGAGCAATTGCTAAGTAGTAAGCGGCCGATGGAGTGGGAGTGGCTTTCATAAATGCTTCGAGGTGCGCCTGAGCTTGGGCACTTTCCTTGCGTATTAGCGCATGGCGACCTTCTAGATACGGTATTGCTACGTATTTAGATGAGAGTTTGCGTAATTTCTCCAGATCAGCCTTGCTGGCATCGACTTTACCTAATTGCAAATTCGCATGCGCACGTTCTGCAAGGGCGCGCAGATCCAGGCCATTGGCTTGAACTGACCGGGTATAAGCATCCAACGCTTCCTGAGGGTGATTTAGTGCTTGCTCTAAATCACCCATATAAAGCCATGCTTTACCGCTTTTAGGATCTTGGGCTATGGCTTTCATTATCCATTCCCTAGCCTTAACTGCATTGTTACGACTGGTGAGTTCGAGGCGCGACAATGCAAGGAGTGTATCAATACACTTGCCAGTGCCACAGGCTACAAGTGCTGCGGATAAATCAGTTTGAGCGGCTTCTGTCTGTTTCAAAACAGTATTGGCTTCGCCGCGCACAGTAAGTGCACCGATGCGTGTGGCGAGCGGGGTAGTATTAGTGATCTGAATTTCATCTAATACCTGCTTTGCCTTGTTTTGTTGTAGCAAAGCATGACCTAACGGCACCAGCACAAAATTCGGATCAACCCCCAGTTCACGCGCGCGCTTTAATTCTTTTTCACCCGCAGCACCGCTTTCAAGATCTACATATATCTGTCCCAGAAGCCAGCGCGCTTCAGCGTTATCGGGATTTTTTTTCAGCGCTCCTTTCAGTTCGATGACGCTTGAGGCGAAATCACCTTGGTCCTGGAAATCTTTGGCACGTGCGATGTGTTCAATGTCGGTGAAGTTGGTTTTTCCGCAACTAACCAAACTGCCTGCGGCTATCAGGCTGGCGAGTAAAATAATTCGCGCGCGAATAAAATGCGTTGAGTTTTTTTTCATTTTGAAGGGTCCGTGTTATAAGCTGATTCAAGTGTGCATCAGTTGGTGACGACATCTCATGGAAAATTCCGGCTCAACAACATCAGGATTTCTCCCCGGCGGTTAAAACTAAAGCAGAGTAGTGAAGCACAATACTGACTATTGAATCACAATAAACAAGGAGTTATTGCCGCGCCGGATATTCAATAGCAAGCGTTTTTCACTGGCTTTTATAGCACGTTCCAGCTCTTCAGTGGTGCGTACCGGTTGGCGGTTGATCGAGACGATGATGTCACCTTTGCGAAGGGCAGCGGCCCAGGCGCGACTATTTGGCTCAACATTAGTCACTATCATTCCTTCAACACGCCGGTACAAAGGCGAACCTTCTTCAATAGGCATGAGTGTCGCGCCAGCCAGGCGCGGGGTGAGGTTTTCCGCAATTACCTTGTCTTGTTCTGGTGCGGCCAGAACCAGGGTAATATTGCGTGGTTTGCCATTGCGGATAATATTCATGTTGATTTTTTCGCCCACGCGCATCAAGCCCACCGCAATGCGTATTGTGCCAGCATCGTTTACGGGGCGACCATTAACGGTGGTAACAATATCACCTACTTCCAGGCCGGCCTTGTCTGCAGATGATCCCTTGGTAATTTTGGCAATTACTGCGCCTTGCTGTTCTTCAAGGTTAAAGGCTTTGGCAAGGTCGGGGGTGAGATTCTGCATCTGCACGCCGAGCCGGCCGCGCTTTACTTCGCCGAATTCTACCAGTTGACGCATGATGTCGCGCGCCATGTTGGTGGGAATGGCAAACCCGATGCCGATGTTGCCACCGCCTGGGGCGTAAATGGCAGTGTTGATGCCTACCAGTTCGCCGCGCAGGTTCACCAGCGCGCCGCCGGAATTACCGGGGTTGATTGAGGCGTCGGTTTGAATAAAGTTTTCGTAACCTTCAATGCCAAGTCCCGTACGTCCCAAGGCGCTGACGATGCCGGAGGTGACAGTTTGCCCGAGGCCAAACGGGTTGCCAATGGCGACCACGAAATCACCCACGCGCAGTTTTTCTGAATCGGCGATAGGCAGGGCGGTAATATTTCTGATGGGAATCTGAATCACCGCCACGTCGGTTTCGGGGTCTGTGCCCACCAGTTTGGCGGTAAGAGTACGCCCGTCACGTAGGGTAACAGTGATTTCTTCTGCTTTGGCGATTACATGGTTATTAGTCAGTATATATCCCTTGGCTGCATCTATAATGACACCAGAACCCAGGCTTTGGGTGGCACGTTCACGGGGGACATTGGGGGCACCAAAAAAGCGGCGGAAAAAAGGGTCTTGCAGAAGCGGATTATCTTCTGTGCGCACCCGACCGCGGGTAGAGATATTTACGACGGCGGGGGTGGTCTTGTCGAGCATCGGGGCTAAAGAGGGTAATATATTGCCTTGACTGTCAGTGTCCGGCAAGGCAGCCCAGGTGGGGATAGCACTTGTTAAAATCACAATGAATAATAGGGCGGTTAGAGATTTTTGCGGGTTTGTCATGATGTTACTATGCCATATTTTGTGATTATTAAATAAGGGGATCATGAAGTGTGCATTTCGCTGCTTCTGTGTATCTTTACAACGTGCATGGATTTCCTGTTACGGGAAAAGATGCTGGGCACACATTTATGCCCTATGCTCATCTAAACGTAGGAGAAAATCTTTTATTTTGTATTTTATAGTGCTTGAGTGTTCCGGATTTCCACTACATTCCAAATAACAAATTATACATTAAAGGCGCGTGTGCCTCTACACTGCCCTGAGGCCGTATCCTCATACAACAGTTCCGATAAAAAAGGGCAGGGGCAGCCCCCTACCCTCTGCAAGATAACTGGTCAAGCATCAAAACTATCATTGCACAGATATTTTGCGTGGCTGCACCCCCTCTTTTTTAGGAATAACCACTTCCAATACGCCGTCCTTGAGCTTGGCGGTAAATCTTTCGGCATTTGCTGTAGTAGGCAAGCTGAAGCGGCGATAAAAGCTACCATAACAGCATTCAACGCGCTTGTAGCCGTCGCTATCATCTCGAGTTTCGGCTTTGCGCTCGCCTTTAATAGCTAGTATCCCATTTTCCATGCTCACATCAATATCCTTGTTTTGCACGCCCGGCAGGTCAGCTTTCACGACAAATCGATCAGCTTCTTCTTTAATGTCAACAGCAGGTGCCCACTGTGCAGTAGTAATAGTGGGGAAATTTTCACCCCCGTCCAATATTCCAGCACGATTGTCAAATAACTTGTTGACTTCATTTTGTAACTGGTTAAATAGATTTGAGGGTTCATATCGTTTCAGGTTCATGACTAATCTCCTTAACTTTAGCTTGATTTTGAAATAGCTGTGCACTCCTAATCAGGTGCAATTTATAGAATAGGAGCGCAATTCGCGTATTTCAAGGGGAGGACGTATCAGCGCTTGCATCGCCCACTGAGCTGGAATCATGAGCGCATTTTGTGGGGCTGGGTGGGGCAGTTTGGTTGCTAGGCGTTACCTATGCGTTGATAGAGCGTGTTGCGCCTATGTATGCTAAAAATGCTGCGTCGACTTGAGAGTACCTCTATAAATTCGCTGAAGCCACGCTGACGGTGTTGGAAAGCCGCTCAAAATGCTCATTTACAACGCGTAAACTCCGCTTTTGCGCCTTTCCGCCTTGCCAGCGTGGCGTGGCTTGATCGAATTTATAGAGGCATCCTTGATGTGTCTTCTCATGTCATTTCGAACGTAGTGAGGAATCTTGTAAAGAGCGCTCACATTTGTGAGAGACAAGAATTTTTCGTACTGCTCGAAATGACAGGGATTTTTATTCATCCTTGCTTTCCTGTGCTTCACCATCAAAAGTCAACGCAACCGAATTGATGCAATAACGCAGTCCGCTTGGGTCAGGACCATCCTTGAACACATGCCCCAGATGGGCGTCGCATTGGCTGCACAGGATTTCGGTTCTTGACATGAGCAAACTGTTGTCCACTTTGGCGGTCACATTTTCCGAGGCAATGGGTGCCCAAAAACTAGGCCAACCGCTGCCTGAATCAAATTTGGTTTTTGAGCTGAACAAAGGCATGCCGCAACAAGTGCAGCGATAGATACCGGCGTCTTTGTGATCCCAGTATTCTCCGGTAAATGCGCGCTCGGTACCTTTTTGGCGGCACACGCGATATTGTTCAGTTGTGAGTGTAGACTGCCACTCTTGTGCATTTTTGGAAACTTTGTCCTTCATATGTTTGTTCCTTATATACTTGTGTAAGGTTAATAAACACCTGAATTTACTGTCATTTATGGCGTATCTAGAATATTTGTGTCGAACAAATGTGAAAGATCTTTACAGGATTTCTCGCTGTGCTCGAAATGACGATTTTTTATTTAATCCCGCTTCTCAGAATGATATCCCAACCGCCCTGAAAGTTGCATACCCGCCGCGATTACCTGTGGTATCCATTCATCACGCCGCCGTTGTACCGGTGCGGATATTGATAGCCCCGCCACCATCGCACCACTTGCATCCCACACCGGCACACCAATGCACCCCACCCCCATTTCGGCTTCTTCATTATCCAGCGCATAGCCTTGCTGCAATGCGCGGTGCGCGGCCTGCCACAACTGCTCGGCGTGGATAAGGGTATTGGTAGTGTAGGCGGATAGGCCAGTGCGCCGTGCATAGGTCAGGCAAGCGGCATGCCCGTCGTGAGCGAGAAACAGTTTACCAACTGCAGTGACGTGCAACGGCGCGCGACTGCCGATCACTTGTTCTGCACGGATGGTTTTGTGGCTCGAAACGCGTTCTACATACACCACTTCGTCGTCCTCACGTACTGTCAAATTCACGGTTTCGCCCAGCGCGCTGCGCAAGCGCTCCATGATCGGCAGGGCTTCGCGGCGCAGGTCGACACGCTCCTGCACGCGGCTCGCCAAGCTCAACAATTTTACGCCCAGTTGATAGTGCCCACCTGCAGTACGTTCCACCAGACTGTGGCTGCCCAAGGCAGCCAAGATACGGTGCGCGGTGGAAGGGTGTAATCCCGTCTCGGCGGACAGGATCTTCAGGGTGGTGGGCGTATCATTGGCAGCAATGGCATCCAGCAGTTGTACAAGGCGATCTATGACCTGAATGCTGCTGGTCGGAGAGTCTTTTGACAGTTCATTCATGGGTTGGATTTTTCATAATGTGAAAACCATTACATATTGCGAAATTATAGGCTCAGGCGTACCATAACTGCAATAGCCATTTATTACACAAGGAACATCACCATGAGCAGTGCCAATATCCCCTATTTTTGTGAAGGCATCCAATATTTTGGTGCCGCTTGGCCTGATGAAAATGAATATGCCGCACAGCCAGTCATTGCAAGCCCAGAGCAACACGCCATCACGAATCCGCGTGACCCACAGGCGGTTTACCAGACACTGCTGGCGGCAGATGCCTTGCGTTATTTAACGCTGCAAATGACCGGGGCCAAGGCTTCTGGACATCCCGGCGGGTTTGCCAGCAGCGCCGAGGCCTACGCCGCGCTGGTGATGCTGGGACATACCAATATTGTCACCGAAGTGGGACATCACGCACCGGGTTTTTACAGCGCCATGTTCCTGGATGCTTCGCTTGAAGACATGGGCATACGCACCGTGCAGGATCTGCGTGCGCGCTATCGTGAAAAGCATGGCTTGCTCGGTCATTTGTCGGGCGCTATACCGGGGATTTTGGCCCCGGCGGGTCCACTGGGACAAGGGCAACACTTCGCCATGGCCGGTGCCATGTTGCATCCCGGCACTTTGTTCCCCTTTACGGTGGGTGACGGCGGTATGGGTGAACCGTATGTCTTGAATGCCATGATGCACTTTCATGTCGCGTATCCCAACATTACTAACTTCCTGCCGACCCTGATCTGGAATGGTTATAGCCAGGAGCATCATTCCATGGTGTCGCTGTTCACGGATGACGAGATGATTGCGTACTGGAAAGGGCATGGCTTCGATGCGGTGTATCTCGTGGATGCCAAGCAGTTTGATGACACTAAGCAAAGTGGCGCGTATGTTGATAGCACACGCTTTTCATTTGGGCAGCGCATCACCTTCGCAGGCGCCGTGCTGGATACTATGCACGAGGCTGCACAGTCCGCGCTGAATGGCAAGCTCACGGTGTTTATAATCAAACAATTGAAAGGCGCGGGCGTACACGCGCTGGGCGCCAAGTCGCACAATCTTTATGCGCAGCATACACTGGAAAATGCGGATGTAATTGCGGGCTTGCAGCGCCGTGCCTTAACCCCCGCTGCATGGCAGATCGTGCGTGATAATTTCAGTCGCGCTGGGGGCGGCCCCGCGTCACGCACCGCTGTTACAGAGTCGGTGTTAGCGTTGCCAGCCTTAACTAATTTGCCGCTGCAGGATTTTGCGGTGGGTGAAAGTAAAGTACCCACTACTGCGATGGGCGTGCTGGTGGGCGCTGTAGGCAAGCAGGATCCACGTTTTCTAGTGACCAATGCCGATGGCAACGAAGCCTCAGCCATAGGCAACATCAACGAAGCGCTGAAGATTCGTCATCCCACCGAAGATGCGCTGTATCATCAAGCGCCGCATGGACAAGTGTACGAGCCGCTCAATGAAGATGCCTGTGCCGGCCTTGCGGTGGCGTTGTCTCTATTTGGCGGCCGCAGCCTGTGGTGTTCGTATGAAAGTTTTGCTATCAATGGCTTGCCTATCTGGCAAACCGTCACACAGGCGATGGCTGAATTGCGTCGGAAAACCCCCAGCACCGTCACGCTGTTTACTGCAGGTGCACTGGAGCAGGGCCGCAATGGCTGGACGCACCAGCGTCCGGAAATTGAAGCCTACTTTGCTGCCATGATGCGTAACGGCAACATATTCCCGTTATTCCCTGTGGACGCCAACATGATTCAGGCGGCGTATGCCTGGGCGTTGGAGACGTTTAACAAAGGCATCGTCATTACCGCATCGAAAAGTCCATTGCCAGTACGTACCACGCTGGAACAAAGTCGCGGTGCATTGGCTGACGGAGCGATTACTTTGTTGGAGCATAAAGGTGCCAAAACAGTCGTGTTCGCAGTGGTGGGTGATATGATTCTGCTGCCAGTATTTGAAGCCGCCGATAAATTGAAAGCGGCGGGGTTTGGCGTAAAGATTGTTGCCGTGGTTAATCCACGTCGCCTGTATCGTCTCACCGACGTGGCATGGGACACGTGCTCTGAGCCAGATAATCAGTTTCTTGATGACCAGCATTTCAATGCCCTGTTCGATGGTGATGTGCTGCTGGGCGTCAGCGGTGGCCCGAGTGCAACACTGGAGCCGGTCATGCTGCGCGCACGCGCACTCAGGCGCGATGTCTTCGCCTGGAAGCGTGGCGAAACTACGGCATCACCCGCAGAAATCATGGGTTTTAATGGCTTGACGGGTGATAACCTGGCGCGTCGTGCGCAGGAGTTGGCAGGCATTTAATATAAAGTGTATAAAGTATCGGACGTTGCACATAACTGTGAAAGTGCCACGCGAGGCAGGGATGCCGAAGTGGTCGCGGAACCAATGCCGGTGTCTGATACTCGGTTAAGTAACTTTATATGATAAGGAAACCCAATGAAAAAATTATTTTCTGCTATTGTTTTATTTGCATTGGTTTCAATCAGTATAAACGTTGCTTTTGCAGCCGATACCAGCAAATCGCCAACAGCCCAAGCTACAGCCACAGAGAAACTTGATCTCAATACCGCCACCGCAATACAATTGAGCGGGCTATCAGGCATAGGTGAAGTGCGTGCCAAGGCGATTATTAAAAATCGTCCTTATAAAACCAAAGATGAATTAGTGAAAAACAAAGTTATTCCGCAAGCGGTTTACGACAAAATCAAAGAGAGTATTATTGCGAAGCAGGCTAAATAAGCATGGAGAATATCACTAAAATCATTGTACTCGATGATGATCCCACGGGTTCGCAGACGGTTCACAGCTGTCTGTTGTTGACGCGCTGGGACGTAGCCACGCTTAAAGAGGCGTTGGCCGATACTGTTCCCCTGTTCTTCGTGCTTACCAACACCCGTGGCATGGATGCAGCGCGCGCGGCTGATATCACGCGTGAGGTTTGTCGCAACCTGAAAATTGCCCTGAGAATGATGGCGATTCATCCAGTGTTGGTGAGTCGTTCTGATTCCACACTACGGGGTCATTATCCCGTGGAAACCGATGTCATTGCCGAAGAATTAGGGCCATTTGACGCGCATTTTCTGGTGCCGGCTTTTTTTGAAGGTGGACGTATTACACGTGACAGCATTCACTACCTAAAAGTAAACGGCAGCGATGTGCCGGTGCATGAAACTGAGTTCGCACGCGATTCAGTGTTTGGTTATAGCCACAGTTTTTTACCGGATTATGTGGCCGAAAAAACCCGTGGACGTATTACAGCGCACAATGTTGAACGTTTCTTGCTGGCGGATATTCGTAGCGGTGTACTCAACAGATTGCTGGGATTGAAAGATAATCAATGTTGCGTGGTTGATGCCGAAAACTATGATGATCTCAGCCGTTTCACAGCAGACGTATGTGCGGCCACCGTGCAAGGTAAGCGTTTTCTTTTTCGCAGCGCCGCAAGCTTGGTGAAGGCGCTGGCCAATCTACCGCCACAACCCGTTTCTGCGGAAGCGATGGGTCATTTTACCCGTGGCCGTAGACCCGGTGTGGTGATTGTGGGTTCGCATGTTGAAAAGAGCAGCCGCCAGCTTGCACGCTTATTACTAGAGCCAGGTGTGGAAGGTATTGAAGTGGCCGTACAGAAAATTTCGGCTCAGCCTGAGCAGGTATTGAAAATTGTGTTACAGCAGATTGAAGTTGCCTTTGCTGCGGGTAAAACACCCGTTGTTTATACCAGCCGTGGCGAAGTGCAGTTTTCTGATCAAGCCGCGCGCCTGATGTTCGGTGAAGCGGTGTCTGCTCTGCTCATGAATGTGATCCGCAACCTGCCGCAAGACTTGGGCTTTCTGATCGGCAAGGGTGGTATCACTTCCAACGATATGCTCAGTAGCGGCCTTGCCTTGCGCGCGGCGCGCGTGCTTGGCCAGGTGGCTCCCGGAGTGTCAGTCGTGCGTTGCCCCGTCGATCACCCGCGTTTTCCCGAATTGCCGGTAGTGATTTTTCCCGGCAATGTTGGCGATGATGATGCGCTGGCATTGGTGTATCGGCGGTTTTCACAACATTAATTACTCATGCACGCGCCCGATAAATCAGTCTTGCTAACCGCGTTGCAGCGCATTCTTTCTGCCGACGCAGTCCTTTGCGAAACCGAAGATCTGCGCCCTTACGAATGTGATGGCCTGTCTGCTTATCGTGAATTGCCGATGATCGTGTGCCTGCCGCATACCATTGAGCAGGTGCAAGCGATCTTGCGCGTCTGTTATAAAATGCAGGTGCCCGTCGTCGCGCGTGGCGCAGGCACGGGTTTATCGGGTGGTGCATTGCCGCTGAAAAATGGGGTGCTGCTAAGCCTTGCCAAATTCATGCGCATTCTGGAAATTGATACCGCGAATCGGATTGCGCGTGTGCAACCCGGTGTGAGAAATCTTGCTATCTCGCAGGCTGTTGCGTCGCATGGTTTGTATTATGCGCCCGATCCTTCCTCACAGATTGCCTGTACTATTGGGGGCAATGTTGCAGAAAATTCCGGTGGTGTGCATTGTTTGAAGTATGGCCTCACCCAGCACATTATGCACGGTGAGGC
>JBKJTS010000107.1:0-2719 GCA_046590885.1 Gammaproteobacteria bacterium | reverse complement strand
CCGAGGGTTACCATCGTGGCAGCGTACGCGTCGTGTTGCCTGGGAAGGAGCCTGCCCGCGATAGACGGCTAACCCGAGGTGAAGTCGCTCGGCTAATACTTGCCTGCTGGCACCACCGTGAGACCCAGGTCCGACACCGAGGAAGCAGTAAGGGCCGAAAGCTGCCGACCGACAAACGCCCACTGCGCCACTTGGCACGGTTCATCTTGATCGGTCTTTACACCGGCACACGGGTATCCGCGATCGCCGCGGCGGCGCCGGTTCCGCGCGATGGCCGCTCCTACATAGACTTCGACCGCGGTATTTTTTATCGCCTTGCCCAGGACGCCCAGGCGACGAACAAGCGCCAGCCGCCGGTGCCGCTGCACCCGCGCCTTTTGGCGCATCTTCGGCGCTGGCATGACACGGGCATCGCAAGAGAACACTTCGTCGAATTTAATGGCAAGCCAGTCAAGTCTGTGAACATCGCGTTCAAGACGGCGGGTGTCGTTGGCAAAGCTTGAGGGTAGCCCATGGACTGCCCCTGTTTCCGTAGACAAGCCCGGCCTATCCTTGGACTGCCCCTGTTTCCGTAGACAAGCCCGGCCTATCCTTTGAGCATAGGAGGCAGCTTGTGAGTACACAGAGATTTACCCCGGAGTTTAAGGAAGAAGCCGTCAAGCAGGTCATCGACCGAGGTTATGGCGTGCCAGAAGTTGCGGCCCGCCTGGGCGTTTCGGCGCACAGTCTGTACAAGTGGGTCAAGGCTGTTTCTCCCGACAAATCCGAGCAGCAATCGAAAGAGCTCCTCGAAGCTAAGGGCGAGATCCTGCGCTTACGCGCACAGGTGCGGCGGGTGGAAGAGGAGCGCGATCTACTAAAAAAAGCCGCGCGGTACTTTGCCAGGGATCCCGAGTAAAGTACCGCTTCATGATCGAGCATCGCCATGAATACGCCATCACGCTGATGTGCCGGGTGTTACGCGTCGCACGCGCCGGTTTCTATAAATGGCTACGCGAGTCTGTCTGCGATCGGGCAAGGGAAGATGCGCGATTGCTCAATCTGATACGCGACTCATACGCGGCGAGCCGCGGGGTCTATGGAGCACGGCGCGTGTTCGGCGATTTGCGCGAAGCCGGCGAAAGCTGCGGTCTGCACCGTGTCGAACGCCTCATGCGCAGGCACAAGATCAAGGCCGTACGTGGCTATAAGGCGCCACGCGCGATCGTAGGTCGGCCTTCGATCATTGCGCCCAATCATCTGCAGCGCGCGTTCACCGTGGATGCGCCCAACACGGTCTGGGTGACCGACATCACCTATATCCGAACATGGCAGGGTTGGCTGTACCTGGCGGTGGTGGTTGACCTGTATGCCCGCAAGGTCGTGGGCTGGTCGATGAGGGCCAGTCTCTCCCGAGAACTGGCCCTTGACGCACTGGTCATGGCTGTGTGGCGCAGGAAGCCCGACAGGCGTGTGGTTGTGCACTCGGACCAAGGCAGTCAATACAGCAGCGACGACTTCCAGCGCTTTTGTCGGGCCCATAACTTGGAACCGAGCATGAGCAGACGGGGCAATTGCTGGGACAACGCCGTAGCGGAGTCCTTCTTCAGCAGTTTAAAAAAGGAACGTATCCGCAAACGCATTTACAAAACCCGGGATCTGGCCCGGGCCGATATCTTCGATTACATTGAGGTGTTCTACAATCGAACCCGCCGTCACAGCCATCTGGGCGGCGTCAGTCCCGAGGCGTTCGAATGCGCCGCGGCGTGAGGCTGGGATTTGTCCACCAAACCGGCAGCAGTCCACTGTTCGGATGGAGCTTGTCTGCTTAGAGAGAGCGCGCGGTGCGATAGGACCGCGCACGCGGACAATATTGCCGACGCGCTGGCCGATATGCAGCCCCGCGAACGAACGTTCTCCCTCGGATTCTCACCAGCCCGGCTACTGCAAAGCTTACAGCGCCGGATAGGAGCGCGCGGCGACTGATGGGGCTCTCGTTGAACGGCATGGCAACGCCTAATGCAAATATTGTTGAGCGGGGCCGGTGGACACCGACCCCGCTCCGCACGGCCTTATGGCGAGGGGCTCATCGACTGCACGGTGTAAGAGCTACCGGACCCAGCAATCGTGAAGCGTACCTTGTCGCCAATCTTGACCTTCGACAGATCGACTCCGGCAGCGACCGGGAGTTCCATCTTCATCGCGGGCCAAGCGATTTCAGGCATGGGTCCGTGCTCTAAAGTAATTTTTTGGCCGGCGGCATTGAGAGCGGAGACAGTCCCAGTGCCTGTTGCAGTCTTCGCTGCGCCGTTTGGCGTCGCCTTATTCTCTCCCATACCAGGCATGTTCATACCTTGGGCGCGGACCGCAGCAGCAGACAAGAGCATCGGCGTTATGCCGAGCAGCAGTGCGAGAACGGCACCTCGTGCGAGCGGCGAATTAAAAGTGGTGTGATAATGATACATCAGTATTTCTCCATTAGGGGGCAGATTACTGGGAGCCGGTCAGCCTGCCTGCCCGTTTGCTAATTGACCGGATACTGAGATTTCGACACGCGGCACTCATTTCGTCCAAGGCGTTTTGGGTGCTCGAACCAAACGCGGAAGCTCTTGCAGGTGCTGACTTCATTTTGCGACCTGGTGAGCTTCTCCCGAGGGGATCGATAAGATGGGCGTAGTTACGCCCCTTCCGTAAATTTCGGGATCAAACTTTGACAGCCCTATACCCTTAACAATCGCAT
>JBKJTS010000051.1:0-24088 GCA_046590885.1 Gammaproteobacteria bacterium | reverse complement strand
CCCGGATTGAGCAGGAGTGCCTTATGTCAAGAAGATCCCGAGCAGTGTCGAAGATCAGATTTCTGCCCCTCGCGGATATTCGGCAGGTGACCGGGTCCGGCCAGGTTGGATTGACGGCAAGGAAGTTGAGCACTCGCCACATGCTGGTTCACTCTGAGCGTTTGGTGTGGCCACATTTGTCCTTCCACTGGTCAGATATGAGTGTGATACAATTAAAACGAAATTTATACATGGTGTTATTATAATAAAGCGCGTGTAAAAGAATTATTCCAAAGGTAAATCAGGGAGATAAACTTTGCGAATATTAACAAGGACAGTCATTGCTGTTGCCGCACTCGCTGCCATTTTTGCTATTTTTCTCGCGCTGTTTGACTGGAATTTGCTGCGCGGTTATATCGGCGAAAAGGTCACGGAAAAGACCGGGCGCGAGTTTACGATTAATGGCGATCTCGATGTGAACTTTTGGCCTTTCCCGCCGCGCATTCATGCAGAACAGCTGCGCCTTGCCAATGCTGAATGGGGAACGGGCAAAACCATGCTCGACGTTCAGCAACTTGATTTCAGTATCAGTCTCCTCAGCCTTTTAAGCGGCGATATCGTACTCCCTGAGGTGTCGTTGGCGGGTTCGCAGATTTTGCTTGAGAAAAGTGCCGATGGCAAACGTAACTGGATCCTTGACTGGGAGCAAGACGCTGACGACAAACCGCCGCGCATCGACCGATTAATGGTCGACAAAGGTACGCTTATTTTTCGCGATCCTGCAATTAAAACAGACGTCACCGTTGCCGTTTCTCCCGCTTCCACTAGGCTAGATGTCCGGGATGCAGGGGTTAAATTCAGTGCCCATGGCCACTTCAAAGGGATGCCTTTGAAGGCGGAAGGGCAAGGTGGCAAGGTTTTGTCGCTGTTCGATAACCAGACTCCTTATCCACTCCAGGGTGACATTCAGATTGGTGCGACCCGTGCATCGGTGGATGGCACGATTACTGGGTTGAGCACATTTGCCGCAGTGAATATGCAACTTGATTTGCGGGGTGACGATTTGGCTGCGCTGTTCCCCATCATTAGCATTCCGCTCCCCCCTTCACCGCCTTATAAGATTGCGGGGCGCCTGATTCGCAAAGATGATACCTGGCAACTTAATAAATTCTCGGGGAAAGTTGGCGACAGCGATCTGGCAGGTGATTTCAATGTCGATGTGGGTGGTACTAAACCCTTTGTACGCGCTGACCTTGTGTCGCGCAAGCTCGACCTTGATGATTTAGGAGGATTTATCGGCGCCCCCCCACAAACTGGGGCAGGTGAAACGGCATCAGCCGCGCAGAAAAAAACGGCCGAGAAACTGGCCAGCCAATCGCGCGTGCTACCCGATACGGAGATTAAGCTCGATCGCTTACGCGCCATTAATGCAGATGTGAAATTGACCGCCAAAAGCATCACCGGACGTAAACTACCTCTGGATGATCTCAAAGCCCATATGAAACTTGAAAATGGCAAAGTTACACTGCAGCCACTCAATTTCGGTGTGGCAGGTGGTAACGTTATATCCAATATCGTGTTGAATACGGATAGCGATCCGCCTCAAGCGCAGGCAGATATCACTTTCAAAAAAATGTCGCTGAATAAATTATTTCCCACGGTAAAACTGACTGGCACAAGCATTGGGCTTATCGGGGGAAAGGCAAAATTTACCGGCAGCGGAAATTCGGTTGCTAAGCTGCTGGCCACTGCCGATGGTCGAGCGGGATTTTCCATGTCGGGCGGCCAAATCAGTAATTTACTCCTGGAAATTGTCGGCATGGACGGTGCTGAGATTATAAAATTTCTGTTCGGCGGGGATAAAACCGTTATGGTGCGCTGCATGGTTGCAGACTTCAAGGTCACTAACGGACTCATGACCACAGAATTATTCGTGCTGGATACCAGCGATACAAATATATCTGGTGACGGTAGTATTAATCTTAAAAACGAGTCTATCCATCTAACGTTAAGACCACTTCCCAAAGATGTCAGCTTCCTCAGCGTACGTTCCCCACTTTTTGCGGGCGGCACGTTTAAAAATCCCACCTTTGCGCCCGACATGAAAAGAATCGCCGCGCGTAGCGGCGCTGCAATTTTACTAGGTACCCTGTTAACCCCCCTTGCTGCACTCATCCCATTAATCGAAACCGGACCGGGTAAGGACAGCGATTGCGGCGAACTCCTTGCCAGCATTGGCAAGGGTTCTCAGCCTGCCAAGCAACAAGCCAAGCCCAGTAAAGCGAAGAGCAACCGACCAGACCCGCAATCACCTGGTATGAACCCCGTTCTGCCGCAGTAAATGAAGATCTATGGTGTCACACAGGGGAGCCAGGCGATTTTTGATCACCATTTGTGGTAGCCTATTGTCGATATCTTTTGGGGTTGATTGTTAATGCCTGTTCTGCCTTTTATTGCCTGTAGTGAATGCGACTTACTGCATCGAGAAGTGTCGCTTACTGTCGACGGAATTGCTCGCTGCCAACGCTGCCAGGCAGTATTGTTTCGTCGGGGCCATGCTGGCCTCGACCGTGCGCTGGCGTTAACTCTAGGCGCAGTCATATTATTTTTGATTGCGAATTTATTGCCCCTTGCGAGTCTTGATATACAGGGTCAGGCACAGCAGACAACGCTATTTGGTACTATTCAGGCGCTCTATGACCAAGGCATGCCCGCAGTCGCCATCCTGGTTCTTATAACGACGATTGTCGCTCCGGCAATCCAGCTACTGGCCATGCTCTATCTGCTGTTGCCACTACACTTCGGTTGGCCCCACCATGATTTTTCTCCCACCTTTCGCCTGCTGGAAGCCGTGAAGCCATGGGTTCTGATGGATGTATTCATACTTGGCGCCCTGGTATCGCTGGTCAAGCTGGGGGATATCGCAACGGTAGTGCCGGGCATTGCGCTGTGGTCTCTGGGAGGGTTGATTGTGCTGCTTGCAACAATTGCAAACACTTTCGATTTTCGCGAGCTTTGGTCGCAAGCGAGATCAACCAAATGAGCGTGCCCGTTACCGCGGTGGCCCACGGCTTATATTCATGCCACGTATGTAACCTGGTTTCGCACGCGGGCCAAAGCGCATCGGCAAGTGCCTGTCCACGTTGTGGCGCCTACCTGCACTTTCGCAAGCCTCACAGTATTAGCCGGACCTGGGCTTTGCTGATCGCTGCCTATGTTCTTTACCTTCCAGCTAATATGCTGCCCATTATGGACACCAACTCTCTCTTTGATGCACAGCAGGATACAATTTTGAGTGGAGTCATTTTTCTGTGGGATTCTGGCTCGTGGCCCACTGCCTTGTTGGTCTTTTTTGCGAGTATCGTGGTGCCCTTATTCAAGATAGTTGCACTCACCATCCTCGTGGTTTCTGTACAACGTCGTTCGGTTTGGCGGCCGCACGTGCGTACACGATTGTATCGTGTGGTAGAGTTTTTAGGCCGCTGGTCCATGCTCGATATATATGTTGTAGCGATACTGGTTGCATTAGTGCAAATCCAGTCGCTCGCGGTGATTCATGCAGGTTCGGGTGCAATTGCATTTGGTGCGGTGGTTATTTTGACCATGTTCGCTGCCTTCAACTTCGATCCGCGTTTGATTTGGGATCCGCTAACGATTGATGAGTGATACGCCACGCATGCCCGATAATTCGCAAATTCCTGAAGCGATTCCAGTACCGCCACGTCGTTGGTCGATCTCGCTGGTGTGGCTCATTCCAGCCATCGCGGTATTGATTGGCGGCTGGCTTGCACTCCACGCCTTGCTTGAACGTGGCCCCACCATTACTATCAGTTTCAAAACGGCTGAAGGGATAGAGGCGGGCAAGACTCGGATCAAGTATAGAAGTGTCGATGTCGGTGAAGTTAGAACTATTAATCTGAGCAAAGATCGTCAAGGGGTAGAGGTTACTGCTTTGCTTACTAAACACGCGGAAAGTTTACTTGTCAAAGATACCAACTTTTGGGTAGTACGCCCCCGCATATCCGCCGGTAGTGTAACCGGCATCGGTACGCTGCTGAGCGGCTCTCATATCGGTATGGACATAGGTAAATCAACGGAAGCCAGTCGCGAATTCATCGGGCTGGAGCAACCGTCAGTTATTACGACCGGGATGCCGGGTCGACAGTTCATCTTGCGCAGTGAGGATGTTGGTTCGCTCGATCTTGGCTCTCCGGTGTATTTCCGCGGTATACAAGCGGGCCAGTTGGTGGCGTTCGATCTCGATAAAGATGGTAAAGGTGTCACCATGAAAGTTTTTATTAATGCGCCTTATGACAAATTCGTCAACATCGGTTCGCGGTTCTGGAATGCTAATGGTATCGATTTCAAGATGGACGCAAACGGATTTAAAGTCAATACAGAGTCCCTCGTGTCAATTATGCTGGGCGGGCTTGCTTTCCAAACCCTGGACCACGCTGCGTCGTTACCAGCGACAGAAAACACAATATTTAATGTGTTTGCCGATCGCACGGAGGCATTGAAACTCCCTGACACCGCCGTTGAAGCCGGGGTGCTGGTATTCAAGGAATCTGTGCGTGGCTTACTGCCTGGGGCAGCGATAGACTTCCGGGGCATTGTGATAGGCGAGGTGGTGGCAATTAGTATCGATTACGATTCCGTCGAAAAGGAAGTCAAGGTGCCTGTATATGTCTGGCTTTATCCGGATCGTTTGCGTTCAAAACTTGGAAACCTGTCACCTGCCCCCAACCCTCTTGCTTCCAGAGAGCTCCTTGGGAAATTGATTGAGCGTGGTCTGCGTGCGCAATTACGCACTGGAAATCTGCTCACTGGTCAATTGTATATTGCGCTAGATTTCTTCCCGAAAACGGCCAAGGTAAAGTTCGATCTTGACAAGAGTCCGCTTGAGTTGCCGACCATTCCTGGCAGCCTGCAGGAATTGCAGGCGACACTTGCTTCGATTACAGCTAAGCTGGATAAAATTCCATTTGATGCCATAGGTGCGGATCTGCACCAGACCTTGAAAAGCGCGAATAAACTGATAACACAGCTCGATACAGAAATAGTTCCGGAGGCACGTAGCACCTTGATGGATGCGCGACGCACATTGTCTGTTCTCGAGCGCACCGTTGCTGCTGATTCACCTCTGCAACAAAATGCACATGAGACCTTGCGCGAAGTTGCACGCGCTGCAGCATCTTTCCGGGTGCTCGCTGATTATCTGGAGCGCCATCCGGAATCCTTACTACGTGGCAAGAAGGAGGATGGCAAATGACACGCCTTCCTGGCATCATCGCCGTATTTTTCTGTGCGGTTTTTGCGGGTTGTGCGAGCGCGCCCAAGGAAAATTTTTATGTGTTAAGTTCCAGCGTGCCGCTTGAGCGCGACAAAGTCGTAGCCAGCATGCCCAATATCCGCATCGTGGTAGGGCCGGTGAGCCTTGCTGAAATTGTCGATCGGCCGCAAATAGTGACGCGCGTTGCGCCTAATCAAGTCGCCATTCTGGAACAGGAACGGTGGGCCGAATCGCTCAAGAACCAAATTGCTCGTGTGGTTAGTGAAAATCTTGCCATGCTGCTCGGTACGAAGCAGGTGTCGACTTACCTGCAGAGTGGCCTCAGCGATGTCGACTATCGAGTAACTTTGGAAGTGCAGAGATTTGAATCCATGCTCAATGAAGCAATCACTATAGAAGCGCTATGGACGATTCACCACAGAAAGGGTGAGAAACCAAAAAGCGGCCATTCCCTGGTGCGCAAACTCGTTGCATCGCCGGGTTATGATGGCGTGGTAACCGCGCACAGTCATGCGCTTGAAAGCATAAGCCATGACATTGCAGAGGCTATCCAGGGAGCAGCTACGACCCCACCGTAAATCGTTAATCTGCAATAAGCCAGTCATTCAATTGCAACAATATCAGATTTAAGCAGAACTACTCTGGTGATGCGTAGGGCGTGACATCAATCAGCGGTCTTTGTAATTAATTGGCGATACGCATACCCCATAAATCGTGTTCTTCGGCAGCAATAATCTTTACTTCCACGAATTCGCCGACATGTAAGCCGCTGGCATCTTCAATGAACACCTGGCCGTCGATGTCTGGCGCATCCGCTGCTGACCGCGTCACGGCGCCGTCATTATCTATTTCATCAATCAATACAGTCATGGTTTTGCCGATTTTGCGCTGCAGTTTTTCAGTGCTGATTTTTTCCTGCGCGGCCATGAAGCGTGACAGGCGTTCTGCTTTGACTGCTTCGGCTACGGGGTTAGCCAGTGCGTTGGCCGTGGCGCCGGTTACTGGTGAATACATGAAGCAACCTACTCGATCTAGTTGCGCCTCTTGTAAAAAATCCAACAGGTATTCGAAGTCATCGTCGGTTTCGCCGGGGAAGCCGACGATGAATGTGCTACGCACGGTAATGTCAGGACACAGGTTCCGCCAGTGATGCAGGCGTGCCAAAGTATTTTCACTGTTGGCGGGGCGCTTCATGGCTTTCAGTATGCGCGGGTGCGCGTGCTGTAATGGCACATCCAGATACGGCAGGATTTTGCCTTCGGCCATCAGCGGGATCAGTTCATCAACATGGGGATAGGGATATACATAATGCATGCGTACCCAGGCGCCCAGTTCCCCTAAGGCCTGCGCAAGTTCGGTGAGACGCGTTTTGATAGGCCGACCTTTCCAGAAGCCAGAGCGGTATTTGACATCGACGCCATAGGCGCTGGTGTCTTGTGAAATTACCAGTAATTCGCGCACGCCTGCTTTCACCAGATTTTCCGCTTCCTGCATCACGTCGCCAATCGGACGGCTCACCAGATCGCCGCGCATCGAAGGAATAATGCAAAAACTACAACGGTGGTTACAGCCTTCTGAAATTTTTAAATAGGCGTAATGCCTGGGCGTTAACTTGATGCCTTGGGGTGGTATTAAACTGGTATATGGGTCATGAGCAGGTGGCAGATGATGATGAACCGCATGCATGACCTCCTGTAAAGCATGTGGACCCGTGACGGCCAGCACCTGCGGATGCGCAGCACGAATCACCTCTTCACGTGCCCCTAGGCAACCAGTCACAATCACTCTGCCATTTGCGGCCAGGGCTTCGCCGATGCTGTCCAATGATTCTTCCACCGCGCTATCAATGAAGCCGCACGTATTTACGATGACAAGATCAGCATCTTGATATGTGGATGACGTTTCATATCCCTCAGCGCGTAATTGCGTGAGAATCTGTTCGGAATCCACTAATGCTTTGGGGCAGCCGAGGCTGATAAAGCCAACTTTAGGTGCAGATTGTGTCATGGGTTATTTAGTCGAGTCCTGAAGCGGCGCTGAATGGCACACTATTGTAACTTAAATGTGCAAGAGCGGGTTTGATTAGCTGTTGGCGCTTTGAGAGCTTTCACTAGAATCTATTTCGAGACGGTTACGCCCCAGGTTTTTTGCACGATAGAGTGCAGTATCAGCACGTTCGATGAGGAAGCTGGAGGTTTCGCCCGCATTATACAGAGCGACACCCGCCGAGAAAGTCGGCAGGGGAGTTGCAACGCCATTGTATAAGTAATGACTTTCAGTGGTACGTTTTTGTACCTTACGCAAGGCATGCATCACTCCCTCGATATCAGTATTCGGCAGCAAAATAGCAAACTCTTCGCCGCCGTAACGCGCCACCATATCATGATGGCGAAAGGTGGATAAAATGTTTGCAGCAAAGCAGCGCAATACCTCATCCCCTGTTGCATGGCCAAAGTTGTCATTCACTGCCTTGAACTCATCAAGATCCAGCAATGCCAAAGCTAAGGGATTTCCATAACGCTGTACGCGGCCGACTTCATCTTCGAGACGGCGCATGAAGGCGCGTCGATTGGGTAGGCCAGTCAGGTCATCTGTCAGGCTGAGCAGATGTACGCGCGTTAATTCTTCATTTAATTGCATGGTGTCAGTCTTCACAGTTTGCAAATGGCTGTGAGTGCTGTCAAGGCGGGCGCTCAGAGCGCGATTAGCTTCCAGCAGCCCTTGGGTGGCTTTGACCAAAACCAGGCGGGCAGCATCAAGATTCTTCATTTTTTCCGCCCGGTAGAGTCTGCTCAACTCAATTTCCAGGTGCATCCTGAATTCTTCGCCCTGGCGTATGGCTTGTATTATTTCTTCATCAAGCATCTCCTGGATGCCCTGCATATTTTTGCGTTTTTCATCGAGATGTTGGCGATACGCCAGATCGACCCGGTGTTCAACATGCGGTGCCGCAGGCGCTGAGTCCAGGCCAGATTGAGAATGGTCTACCGTAGTAATTTCGGGGTTGTTAATGACGGGTGGGCCAAAGATTTTTAATAAAGGCGCTACCGCGTCTTCGAGAATCGTATTTTGGCCGACATCAGTTTGAATAAGCTCATCGCTCTGAATTTCAATATAACGACGCAAGCTATAGATTTCAGTGGCTGACAGTGGCAGAGTAAGGCGCAACTGGATAAGTTTAATGTGGGTACGCAGGGGTGAGTGCCGAGGTAGTTGCCGCTCATAGGCGCGCAATATAACGTCGAGCAAATTAATATAGGCTTGCTCGGTATCACCCTCGCTGAGGATGTGCGTAACATGCTGATGAATAATTGCGCCCGTTTCGGTCTGCTTGAGGCTTTCCAGCAGCCGGAGCACTTTTAGTGAAGCGCTGCCTTCGGTTGTTGCTTGCTTAAATTCCGCTGTCATAATTACGCCATTAGTACTCTGGGAGCCTAGGTGTTCGGCTACCCGTATTAGTAATCCACCCTCCTTAGTAATGGAACTTTATCAAAAGTTGTAGAAAATTATAGCACAAATAAGGTTCGCGACATGTAAAAACGCTTTTTTCCGAGGGGACCAGAAAAGAGAAAGCAAGCTAATGATAATATGAAATTTTTATTGATTTTAAGGATATTGCAGAGCGATCAGTCAATTCATGCATATTCAGCCTGAATCGGTTATCCTATTATCTTTAACTAAAAAGATGTACAAGCCAAACAGATTTAGGTGGAATTGATGTTTTCCCAAGAGATGACCATTGCGGGTTTTGATGATGAGCTGTGGACTGCGATGCAGGAAGAGGCAGTGCGTCAGGAGCAACATATTGAGCTGATCGCTTCTGAGAATTATGCCAGTCCGCGCGTGATGCAGGCTCAAGGTTCTGTTTTGACTAATAAATATGCCGAAGGCTATCCCGGTAAGCGCTATTATGGCGGATGTGAATATGTAGATAAAGCCGAGCAGCTGGCGATTGATCGCGTCAAGCAGTTGTTTGGCGCTGACTATGCCAATGTGCAGCCCCACTCCGGTTCTCAGGCCAATGCTGCCGTGTACATGGCGTTGCTTAGCCCGGGGGATACTATTCTGGGCATGAGCCTGGCTCACGGTGGCCATTTGACCCATGGCGCCAAGGTGAGTTTTTCGGGCAAGATTTATAACGCTGTGCAATACGGCATTGATGCCGTGACGGGCGAGATTGACTATGCGCAGGTTGAGGCGCTGGCGCTGCAACATAAGCCAAAAATGGTAGTGGCCGGGTTTAGCGCCTATTCGCGGGTGGTGGACTGGCAGCGTTTCCGTGCGATTGCCGATAAGATCGGCGCGTATCTGTTTGTGGACATGGCGCATGTCGCGGGTCTGGTGGCGGCGGGTGTGTATCCCAGCCCGGTGCAAATTGCCGATATTACAACTTCGACTACGCACAAGACTTTGCGCGGCCCGCGTGGCGGCATTATTTTGGCCAAGGCGAATCCCGAGATTGAGAAGAAGCTCAATTCCATGATCTTCCCCGGCATTCAGGGTGGCCCATTGATGCATGTCATCGCCGCCAAGGCGGTTGCCTTTAAGGAGGCGCTACAGCCCGAATTCAAGACATATCAGCAGCAAGTGGTGGTCAATGCCCGTGCCATGGCGCAAGTGTTGATGGAGCGTGGCTACAAGGTGCTTTCTGGCGGCACTGATAATCATTTGTTTCTGCTGGATCTGATTGACAAGAACATCAGCGGCAAAGATGCTGAAGAGGTACTGGGCGCAGCGTACATTACCGTGAACAAGAACAGTGTGCCGAATGATCCACGTTCGCCGTTTGTTACCAGCGGTATTCGTATTGGCACGCCGGCGGTGACCACGCGTGGTTTCAAAGAGGTTGAGGTGCGCGCGCTGGCGGGCTGGATTTGCGACGTGCTGGATAATGCATCTGACATTGCCATGATTGAGCGTGTGAAAGGTCAGGTGCTGGAAATTTGTGGGCGGTTCCCCGTCTATGGTAAATAGCGATTTGCCTAAGACCTCTTAATGCGTTGCCCTTTTTGCAGTGCCGAAGACACCAAGGTGATCGACTCGCGTTTGGCGAATGAGGGCGATGCGGTGCGTCGGCGCCGCGAATGTTTAACCTGCGCGGAGCGTTTTACTACATTTGAAACCGCCGAACTGGTGATGCCGCGTCTGGTGAAGCGCGACGGTAGCCGTGTACCGTTTGATGAAGACAAGTTGCGTTCGGGGATGTTGCGCGCCTTGGAAAAACGTCCGGTGCCTACCGAACAGGTCGATGAGGCGATTAATCATATTAAGCATCGCCTGGCTACTGCGGGTGACCGCGAAGTAAAGTCGCGTGTATTAGGCGAATGGGTGATGGACGAGCTGCGCCGACTTGATCAGGTTGCATACGTGCGCTTTGCCTCAGTATATCGTAGCTTTCAGGATGTGAATGCTTTCCGTGAAGAGATTGACCGGTTGGAGCAAGGGGGGCAATAGGCGCCGACCTTTCTTAAGGACAGCGTCAAATAACCGGCTTTCTGTCTCTACAGGCGAAATTTCAGACCATGTTCAATAGTGCGACCGATAATGTGATGGGGACAGACCACCAATACATGGCGCGTGCATTGCAACTTGCCGCGAACGGTCTTTACACCACGCATCCCAATCCGCGTGTAGGTTGTGTGATCGTGGGGGCCGGAGAAAACTCCGGATATATTACCGGATATATTAATGGCGAAATTGTGGGTGAAGGCTGGCATATATGTGCTGGTGAACCGCATGCCGAAATCCACGCCTTGGCGCAGGCAGGTGCGCACGCACGCGGCGCTACCGCGTATGTCACTCTGGAGCCATGTTGTCATCATGGTCGTACCCCGCCATGTACCGATGCCTTGATTGAGGCGGGTGTGGCGCGCGTGGTAGCGGCGATGATCGACCCTAATCCTAAAGTGGCGGGGCAAGGATTGGCGCGCTTGGCCGCCGCCGGCATTGTCACTGAAAGTGGTGTGTTGCAAGCGCAGGCTGAAGCATTGAATGCGGGTTTCATGATGCGCATGCGCGAGCGTCGTCCCTATGTGCGCTGCAAACTGGCGATGAGTGTGGATGGTCGCACCGCGATGGCCAGCGGCGAGAGCAAGTGGATTACATCAGCCACGGCACGTGCAGATGTGCAGCGCCTGCGTGCCGGCAGTTCTGCAATTTTAACCGGCATCGGTACGGTATTGGCCGATGATCCAGCGTTAACGGTGCGTCTGGATAATGCTGTCGTACGGCAACCGCTGCGGGTGGTGGTGGACAGCCAGTTGCGCATGCCGTCACAGGCGCGTTTGCTGCACGAGCCAGGCCGCACACTGATTGTTACTACAGCGCAAGACCGGGCGCGCAGTGATGGATTGACGCGTGAAAATGTTACCGTAAGCGTGCAGCGTGCACGGCAAGGCGGTGTTGATCTGTTGGCATTGATGCAGATGCTGGCCACTGAGTATGAAATCAATGAGGTGCTGGTGGAAGCTGGCCCGACCTTGAATGGCGCGCTGCTGAATGCCGGATTGATTGACGAGATGATTATCTACATGGCGCCGCACCTGATGGGCGATGCAGCGCGTGGCTTGTTTCATCTGCCAGCGTTGCAGCAGATGAGTCAGCGTGTTGCACTGGCTATTCAGGACATCCGCGCAGTGGGATGTGATTGGCGGATTACCACGAAAATTATCAGAGATCATTAAATCGGTGTTTACTGGCATTATACAAGCCGTTGGTAATATCACTGTGATCGAACCGCAGGGCGCCGATGTGCGTGTGCACATTGCAGCAGGTACGCTGAATCTTGCAGGTGCGCAGGTGGGTGACAGCATCGCGGTCAATGGCGTATGCCTGACGGCGACTTCTTTCGCAGACGGTGGTTTCTGGGTGGATGTGTCGGGCGAGACCTTGGCGCGTACCACATTTGGTGAAATGGCCGCTGGCAGCAAGGTTAATCTGGAGCAATCCCTCACTCCCACGACACGTTTGGGTGGGCATCTGGTGAGTGGGCATGTAGACGGTATCGGTAGCGTAGTGAGTTGCTGGGATCAAGGCCGTTCACTGCGATTTGTGATTCAGGCGCCGTCCATGTTAGCCAGATACATAGCCGAAAAAGGGTCGATTTGTGTGGATGGCGTGAGTCTTACCGTGAATCACGTAAACGATGTATACGCCGCACATGGATGGATGCAGGAAGTAGAGCAACGCAGGGAGCGGTTGCCGAGGATGCCGGATGTGACCTTTGACCTGAATATTGTGCCGCATACTTTGCAGGAAACAACTTTGAGTGAGCTGGTGGCGGGCAGCCGGGTGAATCTTGAAGTGGATATTCTGGCACGTTATCTTGAACGCTTACTGTTAGGTGGGGGTGCTGCACAACCGCAGCCGCAATCACCGCCCCAGAGCACGGCGGGCATCACACGGGGTTTTCTGGTAGAGCATGGATTTATTAAAATTTAATCAGTATGCCACTTAGCCCGATCCCCGAGATTCTTGAAGATATTCGCCACGGCAAAATGGTCATCATTGTTGATGATGAAGATCGTGAAAATGAAGGCGATTTGTTAATGGCAGCGCAATGCGTGCGTGCTGAAGATATTAATTTTATGGCGCGTTATGGGCGAGGTCTGGTGTGCCTTACGCTCACCCGTGAACGTTGCGAACAATTGCGCCTGCCGCTCATGGTCAGCAATACTAACGATAAGCACTTGACCAATTTTACGGTGTCTATCGAGGCAGCTAGCGGTGTTACCACTGGTATTTCGGCGGCAGATCGCGCGGTGACGGTGCAGGCGGCGGTTGCCGTGGATGCGCGGCCGGAGCATGTAGTTCAGCCGGGACATATTTTCCCCCTCATGGCACAACCTGGTGGGGTGCTGGCGCGAGCCGGCCATACCGAAGCTGGGTGTGATCTGGCGCGGCTGGCGGGCATGGCGCCGGCCAGTGTGATTGTGGAAATTTTGAATGAAGATGGCAGTATGGCCCGCCGTCTTGATCTGGAGAAATTTGCGCAGCAGCATGGTTTGAAAATCGGTGCGATTGCGGATTTGATTCATTACCGTCGCGAAAATGAAAAAACCATGGAACGGGTTGCCGAGTGTGATTTTCCTTCGGAATACGGTAAATTCCACCTCATTGCCTACCAGGACAGCATTGATAATGGCCTGCATTTTGCCCTTGTGATGGGTAAGATAAAGCCCGAACAGCCGACATTGGTGCGAGTGCATTTGCAGGATGCCTTGTGTGATGTGCTAGGTTCGCAACGTGAAGATTCTGGTTGGCCGTTGCGCGATACCCTGCGTTGTATTGCTGATGCAGGTGCGGGCGTTGCGGTGGTGCTACGCAAAGCCGAAGATGCGAGCGAGCTGGTGCGACGCATCAGGGATTATCAGTTAAAGGACAAAGGTGTCAACTTGCCAAAACCAGCGTCAAGTATTGATCTCCGCACTTACGGGGCAGGCGCACAAATTCTGGCCGATATAGGAGTAGGTAAAATGCGAGTGTTAGGTGCTCCCAAAAAAGTACACGGCCTGGCGGGGTTTGGTCTGGAAGTGGTCGAATATTTAAGTAATAAATCCAAGTGAGTACTATGCACATGAGCGACATCAAAAAAATTGAAGGTGATTGTGTGGTACGGGGCGCGCGCTTTGCAATTGTAGCGAGTCGCTTTAACAGCTTTATCGTTGATCATCTTGTGAGCGGCGCGGTGGATGCTTTGTTGCGTCATGGTGCCGCCGAACAAGACATCAGCATTACTTATGCGCCTGGCGCGTATGAGTTGCCGCTAGTAGCGCAATGTCTGGCTGCCAGTAAACGCTATGATGCGATTATCGCTGTGGGCGCAGTGATTCGGGGGAGCACACCGCATTTTGATTATGTGGCAGGCGAATGCAGCAAGGGTTTGGCACATGTCGCCTTGCACCATGGTTTGCCGGTCGCATTTGGCGTACTCACGGTAGATACTATTGAGCAGGCCATTGAGCGTGCCGGTACTAAAGCGGGTAACAAGGGGGTTGATGCGGCGCTGTCTGCGATTGAAATGGTAAATCTGCTGCAACAGATAGGCAAGCCATGAGCTTGCCTGCCATAGAAAAACCAGCCATGACCGTACCTTCCAAAGACAATGAAAAACCTGTTTCCGCCGTGCAGGGAAGCACAAGTGTCGTGGGAGGCACGACGCCGGAAGCGACCGCCGTGCAGGGAAGCACAAGTGTCGCGGGAGGCAGGACGCCGGAAGCGACCGCAGCGCGCGCACCCAATAAAACCAGCTTGAGCAAGGGGCGTAATCTGGCGCGGCGGTGTGTTGTGCAGGCGTTGTATCAGTGGCATATCACCCACCAGAACGTCGTCGATATTGATGCGCAGTTTGTCACCGAGCACGATGTCAAAAAAGTAGACATCGCTTATTTTCAGGAACTCCTGCACCAGGTACCCGCCCACGTCACCGAGCTGGATGCGCACTACGCCATGTTTCTTGATCGACCGGTGCATGAGCTTGATCCGGTAGAGTGCGCCATTTTACGCATGAGTGTTTACGAGCTAGCACATCGTCTGGATATTCCGTATCGCGTGGTGATCAATGAAGGCGTCGACATGGCCAAAGTGTTTGGCGCCGAGCAGAGCCACAAATATATCAATGGTGTGCTGGATAAAGTGGCACGCAAACTGCGTGCTGCTGAAATCCACATGAGGAACGGGAAACCTGCAAAGTAGCGCCATCCAGGAAGTTCATGATATGTGGAGATCTGTCATTTCCACCGCAGCCGACCGCCAGGAGCAGTTGCCGGGAGAAATTTCAGATCTCCAGGTTAATTGAAGAAAAAACCATGCCGCTGTCAGAGTTTGATGTCATTCAACGCTATTTCACACCCGCAATACCGTCCCGTGAGGATGTAATTCACGGCGTGGGTGATGATGGTGCCGTGTTACATGTGCCGATTGGCATGGATTTAGTGGCGTCTGTCGATACGTTAGTGTTGGGTGTGCATTTCTTTGCCGATGTTGATCCCGCTGCACTGGGTCACAAGGCCTTGGCCGTCAACCTCAGCGATATGGCCGCCATGGGTGCAGAGCCTGCCTGGGCCACACTTGCATTAACCTTGCCGACGCTTGAAGAAACCTGGTTGGCAGCGTTCAGCCGCGGTTTTTTTGAGCTGGCAGAGCGTTATGGTGTGCAGTTAGTCGGCGGAGACACCTGTCGTGGCCCTCTCACTGTGTCGGTACAAATGCACGGCTTTATTCCACAGGGCGCCGCGTTGCGTCGCGTTGGCGCCATGCCCGGCGATTTGATTTATGTAACAGGGACGCTCGGTGATGCCGGATTAGCGTTACAGGCCTTACAGCAGAATCAGGCATTGCCTGAACCCCATGCCCATTATCTGCTTGATCGTCTTGAGCGCCCCTCACCGCGTGTTTTTGAAGGCTTGGCGTTGCGTGGCATTGCTTCGGCCGTCATTGATATTTCCGATGGACTTGCCGCCGACCTGGGGCACATTCTCACTGCCAGTAGGGTGGGCGCCACGCTGGATGTTGAGCGCTTGCCCGTGTCATCCGCTTTCATAGCCGCAGTCAAGGAAGCAACATCGGGCGCTAACTGCTGGCAATTACCGCTGTCCGCAGGTGATGATTATGAATTATGTTTTACCGTTCCTGCAGCAAAACAAACCAAAGTCGAACAGGTTTTTGCGCGCCTTGGTTGCGGCGCGACACGTGTCGGTGTCATCGAGTTGCAACCCGGCTTGCGTTGCAAACTCGCCAGCGGTGAAGTCTTAACGCCCGCCCGCAGTGGTTACCAACACTTTAATAAACTATCCCCATGACCATCCACATGAAAGGGCGCGCCAACACTCCTGCCAGCGTGTGGCGCAATCCCATTCATTTTGCCGCGTTCGGCTTTGGCGCAGGCGCCATTAAAGTCGCGCCCGGCACTTGCGGCACTTTGGTCGCCATACCCCTTTATATACTCTTGCACGACCTGCCATTGTTGATGTATATATCCATCACCGCTGCGCTGTTCCTGCTGGGTGTGTGGCTGTGCCAGATCACCACGCGTGATCTGGGCGTGCATGACCATGAGGGCATCGTGTGGGATGAAATCGTCGGCTACCTCATCACCATGACAGCCGCTCCGCTGGAGTCGGCGGTAGGCTGGCTGTGGATAGTGGTGGGTTTTGTCCTGTTCCGATTATTTGACATATGGAAACCGTGGCCAATTAATCTGCTTGATCGGCATGTAAAAGGCGGCTTTGGCGTAATGATTGATGATGTCGGGGCAGCGATTTATGCATGGTTGGTGATGCAGGGAATTAATAGCGTGTAAATACAGGCAGGTTTAGTAACAACTTTATATTCTTAAACTAAAGCATTAGGAGATGATCATGGGTAAAGGTATGGATAGCAAAAAAGACAGCAAAAAGGCACCAGCTAAGAGTCTTAAAGAAAAAAAGGCCGCAAAGAAAGCGAAAAAAGATTCCCAGTAATAGTATTTCCCTCTCAAAGCGGAAGGATGGCATTAGCAGCAGCTCCTTCCGCTTTCTTCATAATGCGAAGAACAATAATATAAATATATTATTATCAATAACTTAATAAAATGCCCGCGCAAAAAAAAGCTCAGCGCTTAGAGCGGCCTGAGCTAAAGGTGGGATCGCAGTTGACGGCTTGGGGGGGAGGGGGGTGCCGTCAACTGTTACCTTGATATCTATTATCCTTGTTTTCACAACTAAATCTGTGCGCTACATCACACAATAAGAATTTAGACAGGTGCTGAAGTTTTGACCATTTGAAGAGCGTCACCATGGAGCTCTGAAAGAATTCAAAGTGGATTAACAGCTAATGAACTTGTAAGGGACAGCAACGCCAATTGTTCCGCTTAGTATGAGTACGGTTCGCTACTTAATAGGGGACGCGTTACCGTTATCACTTACTCGTTAGGCTTCTCAGTTGCATTTTTATTATAAGTGATTACGCTAATATGGCCGTCCCCTTCAATGTATGCTTTTTTAACCTGTGCTATATCTTCCACTCCCTGCTGGCGCAATTGGCTGATTAATTCCTCGTCGGTCAGCATTTCTCGGCGCATGTTTCGGCGTAACATCCGCCCATTTTTAATCAATGCAATCGGCGCGGGATAAATCAACTGACCAAAACGTGGGTATCTATAGCCAAACCAATCAATGGTAAAATTCCAGAACAAAATAGTAGTAACCAGCACGATGCCCTCGGTGAGAGAGTTGTAAACACTCGACATTGCATTTTGCGCGGCGTCTGCAACCAGCACCACTACCAGCAAATCTGCAATACCAATTTCTCCAGCATCACGTTTTAATATACGAAATAAAATAAAGAGTACGATATAGACGAGGGTGCCGCGCAAAATAATTTCCAATAATGAGATCTCAGGAATAAAAAGCGCGTGCCAGTCGATATCGAAAAAGTTATCCATGTGCATCCCAATTCAAAAATGTTATAAATTTTCTTGACGCACAGTGTGGAAGATAGAAATCTTCCTCTTTTTTCTGAATATACGCAATATACGTGGTCGTGATGCCAGTGTAATTTTCGTTCAATATAAGGCTCATCCTAAAGTCCGGGTCCAAAGCGGGATAATTCTGAGCAATGTAAAACTTACTCGCTTCTTAACTCTTTATATTTACCCCTTGACGTTTTAACCAAAAGTGCCATGATGCAATTGGCACTGCTATACCAAATGGCAAGGAGTGGTCTAATCGAAGTATCAGTGGTGCTTAACCCGTAACATCCATCTCATGGAGGACCGCAAAAATGATGAAACGACTGATACTAATGATTATTGGCGCGACCTTGGCACTGGTAAATTTATCCGTTCATGCAAGTGGCAAGCTGGAGGCTGACGTTACCGGTGCTGAATCGATAACCGATACCGTCATTATACCTGCTACAACTACCACACCTGCTGTCACACTCCCGGTAACGGGGCTCGTCACCGGGGCTTTGGGGAAAGCCCGTTTTCGCTTGCTGCCCGACGGCTCACTGAGCTATACCTTGAAGGTTTCAGTGATGCCGGCAACTCCTATTTTCATGGCACATATCCATCTAGGCCCCAAAGGAAGAAACGGCCCGATTTTGCTCTGGCTTTTTGGTAACCCTAGCATCAGCCCATTCCCAATCCCTTTCCCAAGAGACGATGGGCCTTTCACGGGTGAAATCTCAGGGATTCTTACCGCCGCCAATTTGATAGTGCCTCCTAACACGGGTATTACGAACTTTGTGGACGCAGTCAAGAATATTCTCGACGGTAATGCATATGTCAATGTTCATACCTTGGCTAGACCCGGTGGGGAGATCCGTGGTCAGATCCACCGCGGCAACATGATGGACTTTAGTCACCGGTGAGTGGTTTGAAAGCGTTTGTGATTGTTGCAATAGTTTAGTTACTATTGAGCTCACCTTAGGGGTTGCCATGGCAGGGAAACCCCTTTTTATTTCTCGTATTATCCCTTGATTTAGTTCTACAGCAGTCCTGCCGGACACCATCATGTGGCGCAACTTTGTATACCCTATAACTCACGCGCCTGCGCCACGGCATTGCCAATATACGCCGCAGGCTCCATTGCCAGCAAACGGGTTTTTTCTGCATCGGGGATGGCCAGCGTAGTGATAAAGGCGCGCAGGTTATGCTGGTCGATGCCACGACCGCGGGTGAGTTCTTTGAGTTTTTCATAGGGTTGTTCAATGCCGTAACGGCGCATCACGGTTTGCACGGCTTCGCCCAGCACTTCCCAGGTGGCATCCAGATCGGCATTGATGCGTGCGGGATTGGCTTCCAGTTTTGATA
Source organism: Gammaproteobacteria bacterium (assembly GCA_046590885.1). Taxonomy (GTDB): domain Bacteria; phylum Pseudomonadota; class Gammaproteobacteria; family Ga007554. The sequence continues at coordinate 5,024 of JBKJTS010000051.1, read as the reverse complement.
TGCCTTTGAGGCAAGCCTGGTAGGCAATCACCGCATGCGCTACGCCCACGCCGAGGTTGCGCAGTACTGTGGAATCGGTGAGGTCGCGCTGCCAGCGTGAGATAGGAAGCTTGCTGCCGAGGTGATGGAATATAGCGTTGGCTAATCCCAGGTTGCCTTCGGCATTTTCAAAGTCGATGGGATTAACTTTATGTGGCATGGTGGATGAGCCGACTTCCCCTGCCACGGTTTTTTGCTTGAAATAGCCGAGCGAAATGTAAGCCCACACGTCACGGCTGAAATCCATCAGCACAGTATTGAAACGTGCCAGCGCATCAAAATATTCGGCGATGTAATCGTGTGGTTCAATTTGCGTGGTGTAGGGATTCCATTCCAGTCCCAGATTTATTACAAAATCGCGTGCGATATTCTGCCAGTCAATGTTGGGATACGCGGCGAGATGGGCATTGTAATTGCCCACGGCACCGTTGATCTTGCCCAGCAGCGGCACGTTCACCAGGTGTTCGCGCTGGCGTTGTAAACGATAGGCGACATTGGCCATTTCTTTGCCCAACGTGGTAGGTGAGGCAGGCTGGCCATGAGTGCGTGATAACATGGGTTGATCAGCATGGCGATGCGCTAAATCGGTGATGGCGCGTATGGTATTATCCAGCAGCGGCAAAATAATTTGTGCCCGTGCTTCGCGTAACATGAGCGCATATGCGAGATTGTTGATGTCTTCTGAAGTGCAGGCAAAATGTATGAATTCACTGACGGTTTCGAGTTCAGCGTTGCCTGCAATTTTTTCCTTGAGAAAATATTCCACTGCTTTCACGTCGTGATTGGTGGTGCGCTCGATATTTTTGATCTGCTGTGCATCTTCGACACTGAAATTCTCCGCGATGCTTTCCAATAAATTAACTGCGTGATGGCTCAGTGCGGGCACCTCGGTAATGTCGGGATGATCCGCCAGCATACGTAACCAGCGTATCTCGACTAATACACGGTGGCGTATCAGTCCGTATTCGCTAAAAATCACACGTAGATCACGGGTTTTATCGCCGTAACGGCCATCAATAGGGGAAATTGCAGTTAGTGATGAGAGTTCCATAGAAGTACCGAAAAAGAGGTTGGAAAGGTAAATTTTACAATACGCAATTCTCCATTATACAAGATCAATGGCTGCCAAAAAGCCCGATTGTTGTACAATAGGCGATGATAATGAAATGTAATAAGGATTCTAGACGTGCAACCTCATCTTAGCCAGATCGGAATGAAAATGTCCCAGCTTACCGGTGTCCGCGCCATCATGAAGGACATCATCGAAACCCTCCAGTCAGAACCCGGCAAGTGGGTGAATCTGAGCGCGGGCAATCCGCTGATATTGCCAGAAATTGAAGCCATGTGGCGTGACTATACGCAGCAATTATTGGCGGGGCCGCACTTTGGTGAGGTGTTGGGGCGTTATGGCGCAAGTCAGGGCTACGAACCGCTGATCGAAGCAGTGGTGGACTGGTTCAATAATCATTATGGCTGGGGTATTGCGCGACGTAATGTGTTGATTACGCCCGGCAGTCAGTCGTTGTATTTTTACGCCGCGAATTGCCTGGGTGGTGTTGATGCCGACGGTGCATTGCGCAAGATTGTGCTGCCGTTGAGCCCTGATTACACGGGTTACGGCGGCGTGACGCTCAACGCCGAAACCTTGCAGGCCTATAAACCTACCCTCGACATCATTGCCCCGCACCGCTTCAAATACCGTCCCGATTTTGCGCAAATGCGGATTGATAACACCACCGGCGCGGTGTTGTTTTCACGGCCATGCAATCCCACCGGCAATGTGATCAGCGATGCCGACACCCGGCAGATTGTCGATCTTGCAGCACAGCACAATGTGCCGGTGTTTATTGATTCTGCGTATGCCTTACCATTTCCCAATCTGGTGTTCACCGAAATGACACCGATATTTGGCGAAAACGTAGTGCATTGCCTGAGCTTGTCCAAAGTGGGTTTGCCGGGCGAGCGTGTCGGCATTGCCATTGGTGACGAGCGCAACATTCACGCGCTGGAATGTTTTCAGGCAAACGCCAGCATTCATTCGTCGCGTTATGGCCAGGCGCTGGCGGCGCAGGCGATTTCATCCGGTGAGCTGGCGCGCCTCTCTGAAACCGTCATCAAGCCGCATTACCAACGCAAAGCGGCGCTACTTACCGCCGCCTTTGATCGCGAAATGCCTGATGATGTGCCGTGGTATTTGCACAAGGCTGAAGGCGCAATTTTCGCCTGGTTGTGGCTGAAAGACCTGCCCATGACAGATTGGGATGTGTATCGCAAGATTAAGCAGGAGCATGTGATTGTTGTGCCAGGCTCACCGTTCTTTCCCGGTCTGAATGAAGACTGGGTGCACAAGCAGCAATGCCTGCGCATCAGCCTGACCGCCAGTGAAGAAGACCTGGAAGCAGGCGCAGCGGCCATTGCGCGGGTGGTGAAAAGGATTTACTGATAAACGTCTTGGCAACTGCAATAGATTCGCCTTGAGCCCACTATTCCGCTGTTAACTTGTCATTTCGACCAAGTGAGAAATTTTTGATTCAGAAAGCCTCCACCCTTCCGGGGTAGTATAAGATTTCTCTGTTGGTCGAAATGAAAAACTATCTTGATTAGCCATGCTGGCGGAAAAAATAATACATATGGGTATGAAAGAGGAGGCGCTACTGCGCATGCCAGTATTTACGCCCGGTTTGACGATACGTATCAGGCCTTGCAAGTTTTTTAGCGCCCAGCTTGAAAGTAATAGCGCCGTGCTGCGCCGAATCAAACATCTGTGCATTTAAGGCCTGATAGCGCCCCACCACCTCGGCTTTGGGGTGGCGGTAGCGATTGCGATAGCCCACTGGAAATAATACATACTCCGGATGCACCGCATCGACAAAATCCTGTGTCGATGAAGTCTTGCTGCCGTGATGTGGCGCCACCAGGATACGTGCGGGTAATTTTTCTGGCTGCGTGTCGAGCAAGTTGCGTTCGGCATCTTTTTCTATATCGCCAGGCAACAAAATACTACCAGCAGCGGTGGTGATGAGCAGCACGCATGAGCTGTTATTTTCATGGTTATTCTCGCCACCCACGGCTTCAGCCGATGGATTAAGCATCAGAAATTCCACGCCGTCCCATTGCCATGTCTGGCCTCTGACGCATTGCTCGGCGCGCGATTTCGATATTGACAGAAGTGTATGATGTGGCACACCCGAGAGGACGCGCTTCACCACCATTTCCTGGAGTATTGATGGCGCGCCACCGATGTGATCATTGTCACCATGACTTATAATCAACGTGTCCAGGCGTGTGACACCCACGCTGCGCAAAAATGGTGTCACCACAGCCTCACCCGTATCAAAATTTTCGCTGAAGCGGGCGCCGCTATCGAATACCAGGGTATGATTACGGGTGCGCGCCACGGCGGACAACCCTTGGCCCACATCCAGCAGTGTAAACCACACTTCGCCCACGGCAGGTTGCGGAATCGGCGTAAAAAACATCGGTAGCAGCCACACCAATCCCAGCCAGCGCACCGGTAAACCTTTGGGCGCCAGCAGTAACGCAACGCCGACCAGCGCCGGGAATAACGCCCACCACGGTGGCGCGTGTTGTGTCCACTGCGCCATTTCTATGCTGGACATCCACTGCAACACAAACCACAACACAGCGACGCTGTATTCAGCCAATGACAGAAAGAAATTACCCAGCGGTGGCATGACCAGAATGCTTAATGTGCCGAGCAAGGTGAGCGGCACAGGCAACACATTCATCCATGGCACGGCAATGAAATTGGCCAGCGGTGAAATCAGCGAGACCTGTTGAAACATCATGAGCATCACTGGCGCCAGGCCAATTGCAATTAACCAGTGCAGGCGCCCCCATTGCCACCATAATCCCCCGCTCGGTGTTAGTCTGTTGATAGCGAGGCGATTGCTCATAGCGAATAAAATCATCGCCACCGTGCCGAATGACAACCAGAATCCCGCTTCCATGACCGCCAGCGGATCATAGAGCAGCACCAGCAACAACGCTACCGCCAGGGTATGGCTTAACTGGCGATTGCGTTGCCACAGAATGCCGATCATCACCACCATCACCATGATGAGCGCGCGTTGCACCGGCACGGAGAACCCCGCCAGCGCGGCGTAATAAACCGCCCCTGCCAGCGCAATCACGGCGGCGGCTTTGGGTGCGGGAAAGCGCAATGTCCATGATCCGGCGCGTGCCCATCCCCAGCGCGCCAGAAAGAACAGCAGGCCCGCAATAAGCGTGATATGCGAGCCGGAAATGGCGACCAGATGAGTGGTGCCGGTCAGTGCAAACACGTCCCATTGTACATGGGAGATGGCGCGTTGCTCGCCGATCGCCAGCGCGGTAATCACTCCGGCGTAGGGACTGCCAGGCAACGCGGCCTGGATGCCTTCTGCCAGTTTCTGACGAAGCCTGTCAATGGTATAACCGCTGGTATCCGTGGTGATGCGGTGGTTAACATCCGCTGCCCGCACGTAACCCGTGGCACGCAGATGATGGCGAAACAGCCACCCTTCATAATCAAATCCACCCGGGTTCATCAAACCGCGTGTCCGCTTTAAGCGAACTTGCAACTGCCAGGTGTCACCCACACGCAGCTCAGGCGGTGGTTGATTTCCGGGTCGTGCTTGATACCAACTCAGTAGAATACGCCTTGGAATTGGCTGGGGGTTAGCGCCCAATGTCAGTGATGTCACATCAAACTCAAAGCGTACTCCCCGTTCCCGCACGCTGGGAATCGAGGCGATCACGCCCTTTATGATCACATCTTCGCCTTCCAGCGCGGACGCAACGCTCTCCAGGTTGCTGACGGTGAAAGGCCCCGCAACATTCAGCAGCGTCCACAGAAATCCGCACATCGCCAGCGTCGGCAGACGTAGCGACTTAATCAGCAGTGCCACCAGCGCCAATGGAATCAGCAACGCGCTCCAGCGCATGTCTGGCAGTGCCGTGAGTTGCTGAAAAGCAAGTATGCC
>JBKJTS010000012.1:0-4606 GCA_046590885.1 Gammaproteobacteria bacterium | reverse complement strand
CCCCGTCACTCTGTTAGAGTCGGCGCACCCGTTGCCCGATCAACGTAGCCTGCAGGCCGGTGCCGTGTTGCTGAGTTTTATACGTGAGGCGCCGTCGGAGGCGCATTTCCTGTTTTTAATCTCGGGCGGTACCTCGAGCCTGGTTGAGGTGCTGCCTGATGGCATTACCTTGGCAGCGTTAGCGCAGGTGAATCAATGGTTATTGGGCAGCGGTCTGGATATCCATCACGTCAACTGTATACGCAAATCCATGTCATGTATCAAGGGTGGGCGCCTGGCATTGCACCTCGCAGGGCGTACCACCGATGTGCTGTTGATGTCCGATGTGCCCGGCAATATACCAGGGGGGGTAGGTTCCGGTCTGCTGGTGGCGGATAATGAAAATGCACCGCGTGTGAGCAACATTGATATGCCGGAGCAGATACGCGCGTTCAGCGCAACCGCACCTGCCGCGCCGATCGCCCATCATACCTGCTTTGCGTCTATTCATACCCACATTATTGCCAGTAACGAGGATGCCGTCCGCGCTGCCGTGATCCATGCACAAAAACTGGGCTACGCCGTGCATCAGCATGGCAGTATCATTACTGGCGATACTATTGAAGTGGCTTATGCGCAGGCGCGCCGGCTCAGACACGGCGACGCGGGCGTTTATATCAGTGGCGGCGAGACCACGCTACAGTTACCGCCAGTGCCGGGGTGCGGTGGCCGTAATCAGAGTTTGGCACTGGCGGTCGCACAGGAAATCGCGGGTTGTGACAATATCCTGTTTCTGGCTGCTGGAACGGACGGCAGCGATGGGCCCACCGATGACGCCGGGGCGATCGTGGATGGAGCTACTGTTGAGCGTGGTCAGAATGAAGGCGAAGGCTGCGATGCGTCAAGCTACCTGATGCGAGCGGATGCGGGCACATTTCTCGCCGCCAGCGGCGATTTGATTGATACCGGCCCGACGGGAACGAACGTCATGGATCTTATGCTGGGCCTGAAAGCCTTATGATAAAAGTGGTATTCTAGAGAAAGTATGCGCATAGTGTTATTAGATCAAGGTGCAATGGAGCTAGTCGGCCCGGTGGATGGCGGGGGCGATCTGGACTTTTCACGCCTCGCAGCTACTTTGCCGGAATGGCAGACGTATGGGGCGACATCTGCTGCGCAGGTAGCTGAGCGCATTGCCACCGCCACCGTGGCCGTGAGCAATAAGGTGCGCATTGACGATGCCGCCATGGCTCATGCGCCGCACTTGCGCCTGATTTGCATTGCTGCCACTGGCACCAATCATGTGGATCTGGAGGCCGCGCGCCGCCGAGGTATTGCCGTATGTAATGTGCCGGGTTATGCCACGGCCTCGGTGGTGCAGCATGTGTTTGCCTTGATATTGGCGCTGTCGACGCGCTTGCCGGAGTATCAGCAGGCGTTACGGGCCGGACGCTGGCAACAGGGCGGCCAATTCTGTCTGCTGGATTACCCTATCCGTGAAATCGCCGGAAAAACCTTGGGAATCATAGGTTACGGTGAGCTAGGTCAGGCAGTGGGGCGGGTCGCCGAAGCGTTTGATATGAAGGTAAGGGTGGCTCAATATCGAGAGGGGCAATCGAATAGTCTATCCATGGCCGGGCAAATACGCCTACCTTTACAGGAGTTGCTGCCCCGAGTTGATATTCTAAGCTTACATTGCCCGTTAACTTCGGAAACACGCGGTATGATCGGTGCGCCAGAACTGGCGCTGATGCAGCCCGATGCTTTATTGATTAATACAGCGCGCGGCGGCATCGTCGATGAAACTGCCTTGGCCGCAGCGTTGTGTCAGGGCAAATTGGGTGGCGCGGGCGTAGACGTGTTAACGCAAGAACCACCGCTGCAAGGTAACCCACTGCTGGCAGCGAACATTCCCAACCTGATACTGACGCCACACATTGCCTGGGCAAGCCGCGAGGCACGTCAGCGGTTGGTGAATGAAGTGGCGGCGAATATCAGCGCCTTTTTGCAGGGCGAGACACGCCATCGAGTGGCTTGAGAAGAAGAGGCGGTTTATCAGCCGGAATAATGACTTACTTTACCCTGAGGGTATTTGTATGGTAATAATAAAAAATACCGGGCCGCTTAAATAAAGGCATAAGACAGCAGGGATATTTAATGGGAATTATTAATCGCCGTTTTGCGATTGTTGTGCATGACTTGGGCATGGTGCTATTGGCTTGGATGGCCGCCTATTTAATTCGCCATAATTTTGCCTTGCCAGCCATAGAATGGCGGCCTGCCCTGTACCTGTTGCCCGTGGTTGCAGTGGCGCAAGGCTTGGTATTCTGGAGCATTGGCCTGCATCGTGGTTTATGGCGTTTTGCCAGTATTCCTGATTTGTGGAATATCATCCGCGCCGCCGTGTTGGGGGCATTGGCCGTATCCTTGGCGCTGTTTTTATTCAACCGCCTGGCGGGCGTGCCGCGTGTTGTGCTGGCTGTTTATCCGGTCCTGCTGATCCTGCTGCTGAGCGCGCCGCGTCTTGCCTACCGTATGTGGCGTGACCGTGGGTTGACGGCGCAGGCGCTGGCTGTCGGGAAACGCGTGTTGATCCTCGGTGCTGGGCGGGCTGGAGAAATGTTGGTGCGCGATATGCGTCGCGACAGTGAATACCTGTTGGTCGGCTTTTTGGACGATAATCCCCAGCTCAAAGGCACCAAAATTCATGGCTTGCCAGTGTTGGGCTCTACGGAACGTCTGGGACAAATTCTTGAGAACTTAGATGTAGATGTGGTGATTATCGCTATCACCTCCGCAGGGGGAGCCCAAATCCGCCATGTGGTGGAGGTATGCGAGCAAGCCAAGGTGCAATTCAGAATTCTGCCGCGCATGCAGGATTTGATGTCGGGATTGATCAGCCTCAAAGACGTGCGTGAAGTGGCGATTGATGACCTGCTGGGTCGTGAATCGGTGTCGCTGGACTGGTGTGGGATCAGTGCTGGATTGGCGAGTAAAGTAGTGTTGATCAGTGGTGCGGGCGGATCGATTGGCTCTGAGTTATGTCGGCAGATTGCGCGTCTGAAACCGGCGTCAATCATATTGTTCGAGCGTTGCGAATTTAATCTTTACAGCATCGAAATGGAGCTGCGTGCGCAGTATCCCGGTCTGGTAGTGCATGCGTGTCTGGGTGATGTATGCGATCGCAGCGGGGTAGAGCATACGCTGCGCACGCATCGGCCAGAAGTGATTTTTCATGCAGCGGCTTATAAACATGTACCGATGTTGCAAACCCAGGCGCGGGAAGCGGTACGTAACAATGTGCTGGGCACCAAGACCCTGGCGCTGGCCGCTGACAAATATGGCTGCACCACCTTCGTCATGATATCCACTGACAAGGCGGTGAACCCTGCCAATATCATGGGCACCAGCAAACGTGTTGCCGAGATTTTTTGCCAGATGCTGGATCGGTGTTCTGCGACCCGCTATATCACCGTGCGTTTTGGTAACGTGCTGGGTTCGGCAGGCAGTGTGGTGCCGCTGTTTCAGAAACAGATTGCGGCGGGTGGGCCAGTCACTGTAACGCATCCCGACATCACCCGCTATTTCATGACAATTCCCGAGGCCTGCCAGTTAATCATGCAATCAGCGGTGTTGGGTAAAGGGGGTGAAATTTTTGTGCTCAATATGGGCGAACCAGTGAAGATCCGCTATCTTGCAGAACAAATGATTCGTTTGTCAGGAAAGATTCCCGGCGAAGATATCAAAATTACTTATACGGGCTTACGGCCAGGTGAAAAATTGTATGAAGAACTGTTTCACAAGCAGGAAGGTCTGAGCGAAACCGGCCATGAAAAAATCTTCCTGGCACAGAGTCGAGAGGTCGCTTGGGATTACTTGAATGAAGTTATTGATACCATGGAACGGTCGTGCCAGGAGTATGACGATGCGCAATGTGTGTTACTGCTGAAGAAACTCGTTCCTGAAATGGAAGATTTCCCCAAAGCGGGCTCAGCGACCAATATTAGTAACTCTCCCCCACCCATTACTTCCAAAATACTGGAATTCAAACGTGGCAACCGCCATGATGTAAAAGAATCCTAATGCAAAAGATTAGAAAAGCTGTTTTCCCCGTGGCCGGAATGGGCACGCGTTTTTTACCTGCCACCAAAGCCAACCCCAAGGAGATGCTGCCCATCGTTGACAAACCGCTGATTCAATATGCAGCGGAAGAGGCGATTGCGGCAGGCATGACGGAACTTATTTTTGTTACCAGCAGCAGCAAGCGTGCTATTGAAGACCATTTTGATAAAAACTATGAAATGGAAACCGAGCTGGAAAAGCGCGGCAAACATGAATTATTGTCGATTGTGCGCAGCGTAGTGCCTGCCGGTGTGTCATGTATTTATGTGCGCCAGCCGGAGGCGCTGGGACTGGGGCATGCGGTATTGTGCGCCAAGTCAGTGGTTGGCAATGAACCCTTTGCCGTGATTCTGGCAGACGACTTAATTCATGTAGGGATAGATGGCAAGGGTGCCAGTTGTTTAGCGCAGATGACAGCAGTCTACGAAAATCATGAATGCAGCATTTTGGGTGTGGAAGAAGTGCCGTGGGCTGAAACCGACAAATATGGCATTGTCAAGGCCTC
>JBKJTS010000291.1:0-3987 GCA_046590885.1 Gammaproteobacteria bacterium | reverse complement strand
CTCTCGCCGAGTCTTATCCAACTCGTCGGCCAGCAGTTTTTCATCCGGCAATACGGTCTGGTATTCGGCAGCGAGCACCTTGTTGGGCAGGTTATCCAGCGCGTAATGCGCTTCGGCGGCGCCCTTGGCAGCGCAGAGAATCAGTCCTACCGGCGGGTTTTCTCCAGGCTTCATCCAGTGTTCGCGCGCGTAGTTAAGGTAGAGGTGCATCTGCCCGGCGTCGGCGTAGCTGAATTTGCCGACCTTGAGGTCGATAACCACCAGGCATTTCAAGCGGCGGTGGAAGAACAGCAGATCGATGCGGAACCAAGTGTCATCGAGCCGCAGGCGGCGCTGGCGGCCGACGAAGGCGAAGTCGTCGCCCAGCTCCATCAGGAAGTCGGCCAGGTGGTGGATCAGCGCGTCTTCGAGGTCAGATTCGGAGTACTGGTCCTTGAGGTTGAGAAATTCGAGGACGAAGGGGTCTTTGATGGCCTCCTCGGGAGTGGTGACGTCACCAGGTTCGGCGTGTTCGCCACCCTCCAGCATCGCCACCTTGTTTTTCGACAGGGCAGTACGCTCGTAGAATTGACTATTGATTTGCCGGTTGAGCTGGCGCACCGTCCAGCCGCAGCGTCGCGCCTCGGTTTGGTAGAAGTGGCGGGCGGCGGGATTTTTGACTGAGAGCAGGCGGACATAGGCCGACCAGGGGAGCGGGAAGCTGCTCGCGAGCAATGCGAGGTCGAGAGATTTTGGAGACGCCGTCTGCAAAATTGCCACTTGGGGAGGTTCGCCAGACAACGCCTGGAGATTTGGGAGTTGCCCAGATTTGCCAGACACTGTCTGGCAAATCGACTCCGTCGGGAATTGCGCAGACAGCGTCTGCGCAATTGGCCAGGAGAGGTAAAACTGACGCATCTGTTCGATATTTCGCTTGGAAAAACCACGCCCAAATCGCTGCGTCAGGTCATCGGCTAGCCGCTGGATTAATGCCTCGCCGTACCCTGCCCGCTCTGTACCCCCTTGCTCAAACTCGACGATGCGTCGGCCGATCTCCCAATAGCTAGCGGTCATCAGTGCGTTAACGCTGCGCGCAGCGGCGCGGCGGGCCGCATCAAGCAGGTCAACAATGCCGGTGTGTATTTCGCCGTAGGCAGCGGGCACATTGGCAGTTTGCGTCATGCGCCGACCTCGCTGACCAGTGCTTCGGTTTCGCCGTGGAAGAGGTCGGCAACCGACCAGATGAAAGAAACGAGCGCTTGATGGTTCATGCCTGGTCCAGGGTTCTGAGAGTTATTTGTAAAAGCCCCTCAAGCGGACTATAGGCTTTAATCGGTAACGATACACAATCGTGAAATACTATCGAACGTGGATAGATAACACAATGGCGGCACACATCAATCCGGCAGGCGTTCAACCGGCTCGAGATGATTGTGAACCGATAAGGCCAGACTCGATTGTTCTTGGTGATCCTAGGATCAACATGAGTCGTTCAGTTTCACAGCCAAACTATTTGGACTATTCCTACCACCACCCAAAGGACTATCAACAGCAGTGCTGGAAAATTCGAGCGCCATGTGCAAGGGGTCCAATTGTTTCTTGCAACGTCCGGCCACCTTTTCCAGTCGCTCTTCGCTCATGTGGTGCAAGTCAGCCAAGCGCCCTGCTTGCGGCTTAATCCTTGACCGACCGGGCCGTCTGCGTGGGGACTGCGTGCTTAGTGTGAGGCCTTATTGCCCCAAATCTCTTTCAAACGTTGGTCACGTCCACAATTCCAGCGATAAAACTTGTATCGAACTGGATTGTTCTTGTAGAAATTTTGATGGTCACTTTCGTCGCCTTTGATCGGGTAGAACGTTGAGGCGGACAAAATAGGCGTGATCACCGTCTGATCTGGAAACTGTTTAACGACTTTTTTTCGCGATAGTTCAGCGATCTTTTTTTCGGTTTCATTGGCGACAAAAATGGCGCTCAAATAACTATGGCCTTTGTCGCAAAACTGCCCGCGTGAGTCAAATGGGTCGATGCTAATCCAATAGTGTGCTAACAATGCTTCATAGCTGATTTTCTTTGGATCGTAGGTAATTTCAACGGCCTCATAATGGCCTTCATGAGTGCCGTTATAGGTCGGATTTTTTAGCGTTCCACCCGTAAAGCCCGAAACCACATCCGTGACGCCATCGACTTTTTCGAAATCCGATTCCATGCACCAAAAACATCCACCAGCCAAAATGGCCTTGTCTGCAAACACGGCAGGGCCGTATGCAAGCATGCTAAGGGCGAGGATTTTCCATAATTTGTTTTTCATAGCGTTTCCTGAATTGCCTTTACTTATGTTGCATCGATACAAATTCCCCTAAATGGGGAGTCTGCGCACCCCGGCTCAGTAGATAGGAACTATAAACGGCTTTTTTCGGTAAAGCCACATTGGGTAAGTTTATACAAACGACAGAAATGTTTCATAGGATTTAGATCGCTATCCCGGTCTCAATGGGCGTTTCAGCCCAGCGTCTCTTACCTGCATAATTGTTTGTTGAGTAGTCTTGAACTCACGAGCCAGTTCGACAACGCTTGCACCTAAATATCGTCGCTCTACGACTGCTGCACGCGCCCCCGCAGTGAGCACTGGCGGCCTACAAAATTGTTGCACATATTTTATTGGCTTCTCTCTGGAAATTAAAATAAGGTGTGCTTCAAAAAGTGGTTGGTGGCAGCGGCGGTTGTTAAAAAAGCGGCCACGCCCGGTTGAGTGCCGGTGTTTTGGTATGGGTATACAGGCCATAGTGGCGCACCGTAGACACGCCCGGCTCGGGCACGTGCTGCAGGTAGCGCGGCATAAAGACCTTGTGGGTCAGCGTCATGACCTGCGCTGCCCCACCTTCATGGGCGAAGTAACGGAACTGGACCTGCGCCGGACTCAGGTTGAGGAATTGGCCGTTACGCAACGGGCCGCCGCATACGTAGCAGGCCAGATACTGCACGATGCCCGCGCCGTGGCCGTAGCGTTCGTGTAGATGCACGTTCCATTTGATGAGGCAGAGTTTGTTGAACAGGCTCTGAAAAAGTGCCGGGCGCTCGCCCTCCGGCAGTATCAGTTCATCCTTTTCCAGGGCGTGGCGGATCATCCACAGAAATTTGCCGCGAAACTTGGCCATTACTACCCGGGCTCGCAGAGATGGGAATACGACCGGAACGTAAAGTCGGCGTAGTGCGGGACGGTCCAGTTGATTTCCTCATGTCACACGCTGTTCATTGCCGTCCCGAGTATCTGCCCGTCCCAGTCTGTGCGGCGGATGATGGCAGTCAGCCCGCCCTCGCCACGGGCACCTCAGCAAGCCGCGTGGTATAGCGCGGCGTTTGGCGCTCGGACTTGGTTTTCCACCGTTGGTCTATCGCCTCGCCAAGCAGACGCAGAGTGCCGCGGCCCATGCGGCGGTTGATGGCATCGAGGGTGTGCATCAAGGCGGTGGAGCGCGCCAGCTGGGCAGGGTTATCAAACAACGTGGCCTGGCGTAGGGCCGCGGGGATGATTTCCTCTAATTGCACCCCGGCCTTTTGATAGGCGTAGCCGGGCCGGTAGAGCTGGTCCAGTGCCACCAGGGCGGCCTGGACCAGCAGCCGGGTGTCGTCGGTCGGGGTGTGGTCAGTGGCAGGGTGATGCCGCGGCTGTACTGCGGGACGTTGTCCTTGAAAGGGTTGGTGCGAATGAATACGCCGACCGCTCCCGCCACCGAGGCCTGATGTCGCAGCTTTTCGGCGGCACGGGTCATGTAGCTGACTACCGCCTGGGCAAGTTCATCGCGCGTGGTAACTGGCGTGCCGAAGGAGCGTGACGAAACGATCTGTTGTTTGGCAGGCGCGATGTCTTCGAGCGCCAAGCAGGACACGCCGTTGAGCTCGGCTACGGCCCGCTCCATTACTACCGAGAACTGCTGACGGATCACCTTGGGGGGTGCGCGCTTAAGGTCCAACACCGTTTTGATGCCGAGTGTTTCAAGGCGGGTGGCA
>JBKJTS010000253.1:0-5682 GCA_046590885.1 Gammaproteobacteria bacterium | reverse complement strand
AATAAAAGTAGCGGCTGCTGCGGGCGCTGGTGAATTTACGATTCGGGGTTTGCTGCCTCCATTAAGTGTAGAGGGATTTGCTAAATTTTGGAGCTGGGTGGCGAGCGCTGGATCCATAGCTGACGCGGCTATACTGGATACGGGTCTGATTATTATGCACAGAATAATAATCAAGAGTGTAATTATCTTTTGGTTTTTTAAAGGATCGTAATAGGCACTGACTCTTGTCACATTGTTTCCTTGACATTAACCACTTGATTACCAAAAAACTTAGAACGAGTCACCTTCCATGTAGCGAGGAAGGATACAAGATGGGGGTAGAGCTGACAAGTTTTTGTATTGTAGTAGCCCTAATAACGAGCAAGCATATAGTTCCAATTGTTACTCTTGGGATAATTTACATTGCACTTAGAAAGTATAAGTCCATCTTGCAAATGCGCGGGCTTCAGTCTCCGCTTCCTGGTTAAACAGGCCCACGCTAATTTGATATTGATCAGCACTCTGTAGCTTTGTTGTATAACGAACTTCGAAACTTGAATGTTCTGCAGGGATGTTTGCGCGTCCGATTTGTGTCCAGCGAATCAGCCCTTCAAAATGAGCGCTATCAGAATAAGCCAATACTCCTCCCACAGAAAGACTGCGCGCATCTCCGCCAGCAGTGTGGCCTAAAAAGCGCTCACGGTATACATAACCTTCAGAGTAGAGATGATGACGGTAGGCTATATTAAACTTGGGGGATTTGTAAAAATCCACAGCAGTGTCAGCATATTCAACATGCAAGCGGTAAGATGCTGCGCTAACTGATGCCATTGTTCCCCACCATTCCATGCCCGCCAGGCCAATTAACTTATAGGGTAAATTACCCGCTTCATCCTCGCCGATTAACTGCCCATAAATGGCATAGGGCAGGTTAAAGACCGGAGAAACCCAGCGCACATCGTAACCGGCCAGTTGATTGCCTGGCTCGAAATATCCATTAGCATCTGCACTATTATCTTGCCCCAGCAGCATATTAAAAAAAGTGTGCATATCTTCGGAGCGCCCCTCTCCCCCCCATTGCGCAACACGGGACAAGCCAATTTCCAGGTGGGGGGTGGGTTTGAAGTTGAGACGTACCGCAGTTAATAAGGCGTTGCTAATGTCAGCACGATTATCTTCGAGTAATCCCGTGGAAAAAACCAGTTGCCAGGGACCTAGCTTGGTCAAGGGTTGCCATGGCGAAGGATCACTAATAATACGTTGTATTGTCAAGCCTGGCAGGGGCCGGGCATTGTTGGACAAGATCAGGCTCCCATCCCATCCTGGCCCCCACCAACGCTCTAAAGCGCCTAGCGTAAGACCCCAATTGCCCAGCAATAGGGTGGCGTAGGAGCCATCCAATCGTAGGTTCTGACCATCCTCAGGTTGAGTCACTGCCTGAGCTTGCACACGATAGGCAACAGGATGATTGCCTCCCTCGACACGGGCTTCGATTTCCCCCGGAGCCCGGGGCGTGGCGACAAAGGTGCGGAAAGTTATAGCAGGCGGATCAGTTGCTGACGTCAGCCTGGTTTGCCACGCGCCATGTCCCCGGTCAGAAAGAATAACAAGGCGGTGACGAATCCGTGCCAGCGCCTGTTGTACACCGGCGTCTGAACGAGCCGGGGAAACTATCTGGGTGATATTGTCCATATTCTGGCGAATATCGCGCCATGATACGGGCCAGGTAGTCACTGGTACAGGCAGCAGGCCGCTATCGGCGAGCAATTGCAGATCGTGGCGCAGCAGGGTATCCCCCGGATCCGCCCAGGAAGTGGCATGCGCAGGAACGCTGTATAGATCTGCAATAATTATAATAAAAATGCAGAATCTAGCCAAAGCGGGAAATGATGCCGATGAAGGGTTGGAAATTTTTTTTGCCCAAGTCATGAAGGTGGTAGCACCTTGCAATACACATTCATTGAGTGACATACTAAATATTTGCCTTTATCATAGCAAGGAATTCCCCTTTGTTTGATTGTGCTGACATTCTGGATCGTCCTTATACAGCCATATGTGGATTGCAGAGTGCTGATAGGAACTCTGACAGGAATTATTTTTGCAGTTGCGAAGCGCACATCCAAGGTCTTGATTAGGGATATAACGCACCAACAAACAAGCGAAGAAAAAATGAGTAAAAGCGGCGCATATCCAGTATTTGAGGCATTCTAAGCGTACCCCTTGATACCGATGATATAAGCGCAGCGCCACAATCTACCCAATCCATTATGAACAGGCGGAGGTATGGCGTCTTTTCATATTTTATCATTGGCATGGTGCTTAATGGCGCTGCCAAATGCTGCCCCTCCTGCTGACTCTGGAATGAATTTATCTGGGGTTGGAGCCAGTTCCGTTGGACAATCTCACGGATTTACCTTTCTATTACCAATAATCCCGGGTTGTAGGGTGATGTAGGTAGATCGTGTAATAAGTTAGCCCCGTGGATCACGCCTCCCAAGGCGCTGGATGCTATGGCAGCATAGATAGTATGAGATTGCCCTTTTATATTTTAATGTAACACAATGTATTCCCGGTTTAGAACCGCATAGGATTCCCGTCAAGAGCATGCCTAACATCATTACAACAATAGATTTGATACGTCACGGCGAACCTGTGGGTGGTAATAAATATCGGGGGCAGTCAGACGATCCACTTAGTGATAAAGGATGGGGGCAAATGCGCGTCGCCGTGGGAGTCCACCGTCCGTGGAATGCAGTTGTCAGTTCTACTCTGTCACGTTGTGCTGAATTTGCCCGCGAGCTGGCGCAGCGTCACGCCTTACCGTTGGAACTTGATGCGCGTTTGATGGAAATTGGTTTTGGTGAGTGGGAAGGGTGTACCGCGGCGGAAGTTACAGCGCAAGATGCCGCACTGTTGCAGCGTTTCTGGTTAGACCCACTCAATAATATGCCGCCGGGTGCGGAGTTGATGACAGCATTTCGTGATCGGGTGATCCCTGCCTGGGACGAGATACTGACGCGCCACCACGGCAAACATATTTTAATTGTTGGCCATGCCGGGGTGATTCGCATGGTGGTGAGGCATGTGCTTGACATGCCGCTGCAGCGCGTGTTTCGTCTTGCCGTTCCCCATGCGAGCATTACCCGGATCCGGATCGAAAGTGAGGGTGACCAAACCTTCCCCACTCTGCTGTTTCATGCGGGGGCCCTGTAATGTTCGCGCCTTTCTGGCTGGCTCTGCAACTACTCACGCGCATTCCGGTGCCCGCGCAGCCTTATCCCACCCCTCAGGATTGGGGGCGTTCGGTCGTGACATATCCGTTGGTGGGATTTCTGATCGGGCTACTGCTGGTATTCTTACACTGGTTATTGGCCGATACAGACCCGGGCGTGCAAGCCGCCTTATTGCTGATGGTATGGACACTGATTACTGGGGGCATACATCTGAAAGGCTTAGCGAGCACTGCAGAAGCTTGGTCAGAGGGTCATGCAGATCGCCAGCGTACCCTGGAAATTTTGCGGGAGCCGCGCGGTGGTCCAGTGGCGATGCTAGTATTGATGCTCACTCTCATCATGAAATTTGCGGCACTATCTGTGCTGGCGGCAGAATCAGCACTGGAGATTTTTTTGCTGGCACCCGTGATGGGCCGCGCTGCAATGGTGGCGATGTTAATGGCCACACCGTACGTTAGTCTGGATGCCATCGGCGCAGAACGCGCTGCACACATGCCCCGTCAAGGAGCAGTCTGGACGCTTTTGGCAGTTGTAGCAGGCACGTTGTTGCTGGTGTCATGGGGAGGCATCTTACTGCTGCTACTGTTATTGTTGGGGGGTTATTTAATACGCCGCATGGTGATACAGCGCATCGGCGGCATCACTGACGATACCTTAGGAGCGGTATGTGAGTTGGCAGAAGCCGGTGTATTAGTGATGGTAGTATTGGTATGGGGATAACCGTTAATATTTTCAGTAATCAATTATTAAAAATTAATGTAATGCTTTATATTTTATATTGAACCAAGTCAAGATGGTGAAGTCTCATAAAATTGGGTGTGCTGACGGTGGATAAACCCCTTCTACCCAATACACAGGAGAGTACTATGATTCTAAAAAAGCTACTTTTGACCTTGGTGTCTGGTATGGGATTGAGCTTGGCAATGAACACGGTTCATGCGGCAACTCCCATTCTCGTCAGCGCACAATCCGGAAAAAGTGAGGCGTGTCCCGCCGCATTGCAATTTAATGTGGTTCCTTTGGGAGAAAAAACGCCTGTTAATCTCTGCCAGATCTATAAAGGCAAAGTATTGTTGATAGTGAATACCGCGAGTTTTTGTGGCTTCACCAAGCAGTATGCGGCATTGGAAGCCATGTAT
This sequence comes from Gammaproteobacteria bacterium, assembly GCA_046590885.1. Classification (GTDB taxonomy): domain Bacteria; phylum Pseudomonadota; class Gammaproteobacteria; family Ga007554. The sequence continues at coordinate 1,331 of JBKJTS010000253.1, read as the reverse complement.
ATGCATTACAAAGATCAAGGGTTTTACGTGCTGGGTTTTCCTGCCAATGACTTTGGTGAGCAGGAGCCGGGTGATGATAAGGCCATCAAGGATTTTTGTGATGCTACCTATAAGGTTAAATTCCCCATGTTCAAAAAAACCAAGGTCGCCTCCCACCATGCTGACCCGCTATACCGGGAGCTGGCACGGCAGAGCAGGGGCAGTTATCCGCAATGGAATTTCCACAAATATCTCATCGACCGCAACGGTAAAGTAATCGCTGATTTCACTAGCCCCACTCCTCCGAACAACCCGCAGATAGTAAGTGCGGTAGAGCAGGCTATTGCGCAGAAGCTATAAAGCTAGCGCGACCGCATGGGGTAGATACGAACCACATCGGTGGAGTGCTGCCTTCGCAATGATAGCTCGCCATCGGCTATGGAATTTTTCATGAGTTCACAAATATAGGCCGTTATCCTAAGGACCTCTATAAAAACTTCAACTAAGGATATGATGCTCCCCTCCTTTTCCCTGTTAATTCGTTTAATAGTTACCAGTTTGCTCTGTCTTGGTGCGTATGCGAATGTTGCGCAAGCCGCCATTAGCGTAAAAGATGGGGTGGGGCGAACAGTATCGTTATCAAAGCCGGCGCGCCGTATCGTCAGTCTGGCGCCACATACTACAGAAAATCTGTTTGCTGCCGGAGTAGGCGCCTATGTGCTGGGTGTCGTTAGCTACAGTGATTTTCCACGAGAGGCTTCTAAAATACGCCGCGTTGGTGATGCTAATAATCTTGATCTTGAAGCCATAATCGCATTGCGTCCCGACTTGATTGTCGCATGGGACAGCGGTAATGCCAAACCCCAGATTGAAAAACTCCAGAAGCTGGGATTTGTGGTCTATTTCAGCGATCCGCGGCGTCTGCAAGATGTACCTGTGGATATTGAAGCCTTAGGGAGACTAGCGGGCACAGAATCTGTCGCGCGACAGTCAGCAGCAGCGTTTCGGGCAGAGCATGCGCGGTTGCGTAGCCAATATGCTGAGCGTCGCACCATCAGCGTATTTTTTCAAATCTGGAATCGTCCTTTGATGACAGTAAATGGGGCGCACCTGATTAGTCATGTTATTAGTTTATGCGGCGGTAAAAACATTTTTACCGATGTGTCGGCATTGGCACCAGAGATTAATGCCGAAGCGGTGATGATGGGTGACCCGCAGGTAATTATGGTCAGCAGCGCCGGCGAGCGTCGTGCGCCGTGGCTCGATGAATGGCGCCGCTTACCGCAATTGCAGGCCGTTAAGAAAGGCCATTTGTTTGCCATACGCCCGGACTTAATCACCCGTCCCACACC
>JBKJTS010000258.1:0-13356 GCA_046590885.1 Gammaproteobacteria bacterium | reverse complement strand
TCGAGCTTTGATCGCCCCAACATCCGTTACCACATTGTGCAGAAGGCGAATGCGCGCAAACAACTGCTGGCATTTCTGCAAGCTGAGCATCGCGGTGACGCCGGCATTATTTATTGTCTGTCGCGCAAACGCGTTGAAGAAACCGCGCAGTGGCTCACCGAACAGGGTTGGAATGCGCTACCCTATCATGCCGGTTTGGAGAACGCGGTGCGCCACACCCATCAGCAGCGTTTTTTGCGGGAAGAAGGCGTCATTATCGTCGCCACCGTAGCGTTCGGCATGGGCATCGACAAGCCCAACGTGCGTTTTGTCGCGCATCTGGATTTACCGAAAAGCATGGAAGGCTATTACCAGGAAACCGGACGTGGTGGGCGTGATGGCCTGCCCGCCAATGCCTGGATGACCTATGGTCTCGGCGATGTCATCATGCTGCGCCAGATGGTGGATGGCAGCGAAGCCAACCCACAGCGCAAACATCTGGAGAAGCAAAAACTCGACGCGCTGCTGGGGTTTTGTGAGACTACCGTGTGCCGCCGACAAGTACTGCTTAATTATTTTGGCGAAGTGTATACCGCAACCTGCGGCAACTGTGATAACTGCCTGTCGCCCGTGCAAACCTGGAACGGCACCGTGGCGGCGCAAATGGCCTTGTCGTGCGTGTATCGCACCGGGCAACGCTTCGGCGTCGGGCACCTCATCGACGTGCTGCTCGCTAAATCCACCGAGCAGGCGCAACGCTGTGGTCATGACAAACTCAGCATGTTTGGCATCGGCAAGGAGTTCAGCCAAACGCAATGGAGCAGCATTTACAGGCAACTGGTCGCCGCCGGCATGCTCACCGTAGACATGGCCGGTCACGGTGGATTACGTCTCACCGGCGACAGCCGCCCGCTGCTGCGCGGCGAACAAACCATCGCGTTACGCAAAGACCCGGTACCGCGCAGCAAAAAATCCCCGGCGGCAATAACGGCAAGCATCAAAAACAAATACCAGTTTGATTCGCCCGAAGATCAGGCACTGTGGCAGGCGCTCAAAAATAAACGCATGGCACTGGCGCGCGAACAGGGCGTACCTCCCTACGTGATTTTTCACGACGCGACGCTGCTGGAAATGCTCGAACAGCGCCCGGCGCGACTCACACAATTCGCCGCTATCCCCGGCGTTGGCAAACAGAAACTCGACCACTATGGCGCCGAGTTTCTGGAAGTGCTGGCAGAGTATGCTTGACGCAAGGGAGGCGCTGATTTAATGTATCATTTTGAGCGCAGCGAAAAATCTTAAGCAAGATCCTTCGCCAGATTATTGTCATCCCGGCTGCTTTCGCACATCCTGTGCTCCGCAGCATTTGTACATCCTTGTACGGCAAGCGCATAGAGTGCTTAAGATTTCTCGGCAACGGCTTCTGGCGGTTCTTGCGCATCCTGCTCTCATCGCAGATGCAGCGAAATGACATACCCATGCAAATAATGAGCGCCCACCATGCCACCCAAAAATGAAAAGCTAGACCAGATCGTCGCCGCCGCCCAACGCAACAGCGCACAGCGCGAACTCGGCTACCGTGAACAGGCGCTCAAGCAATACCCGTGGATCTGCGGGCGCTGCACCCGCGAATTCACCCGCGTAAACCTGCAGGAACTCACTGTGCACCATCGCGATCACAATCACGACAACAACCCCAGCGATGGCAGCAACTGGGAACTGCTGTGTGTCTACTGCCACGACAACGAACATTCCCGCCACCTCGAAGCCACCCGCCTCGGTACGGTCACCCCCGGCCCCCGGCAATCCACTTCCTCCGCCACCCACAACCCGTTTGCTGATCTCAAGTCGCTGCTGAAAGGGAAAGAGTAATCCATCGCCCATTCTTAGGGTCGATGCCATCTTCTTTGCCAAATCGCGCCATCACACACTAAACCGCGCCAATCGATGTCATGCCAGCCATTGCCGACAGCCGACAGTCGCGTGATCCTAAGACGGTTGCTGATCGACCTGTCGTGGGCATCGAGTCATTTGGAAGGCAACACTTATTCCCGTCCGACACCCGTGAGCTGATTGAACACGGCAAAAGTGGCGCACGGCAGGGCGGCTCTCGAAACACAGATGATCCTCAACCACAAAACCGCCATCGAATGGCTGGTTGAGAACATTGAAACCGTCGGTTTCAACCGTTACACACAGATGAACCTGCACAGCGCATTGTCGGAGAACCTCTTGCCCAACCCTGCTGATGAATGCCGGATTCGTCAGCACGCCGTGGACATTGGCAGGAGCGTCTATCGGCCGTTATCAGCACTACTGCAGATCGACGAGATGTTCGATGCCCTGCTCAACAAAGCGAATCAGATCGCTGACCCGTTCGAGCAATCTTTCTTCGTCATGGTGCATCTGCCGTATCTGCAGCCGTTCGCAGACATCAACAAACGAACCTCGCGGCTGGCCGCCAACCTGCCCCTGTTCCGCGCCAACCTGTGTCCGCTAACATTCCTCGGTGTGCCGGAACACGCGTACAGTCGCGCCATGATCGGTCTATATGAACTAACACGCGTGGAATTGCTGCGTGATCTCTACGTCTGGGCGTATGAGCGCTCAACCCAGGAATATCTGGCCATCAGGCAAGATCTGGCCGAGCCGGATCCCACCGCCTCGCCTACCGTGACCTGATTAGGCAAACCATTCGAGACGTGGTGACCCACCCCGAGCAGGATCCGCTTATGGTCCTCCAGCAGGCCATGGCAGAGTATGTGTCAGAAGTTCATCGTGATAACGTGCAAGCCCTAATCGTAGAGGAGCTGCGACGGTTGCACGAAGGTGTTCTGGGCACGCTACGGCGCGCGCCCCGTCGAATTCACTGCTTGGAAAAACAGGCAAACAGCACAATGACCCAGAATTTTTTGAGCGCGGCATACAAGGGGTATACGCCACGCGCTCGTCATCCCGAGAAGGGCGCGGTGATCGGCGCAATAACCGCAGCGGCATTTAATGGGGTAGGTACTAGTTTTGAGCCAGGCCTGGGCAAGGTGTTTGCACACGGGTTGGTGGGCGGTACACTGAGTGCTGCCCAAGGCGGTAGTTTCAAGGATGGTTTCCTGTCGGCGGGTTTTGCGGAATGGGCAGGACAGACGGGAGCCATTAACGGTCTCCGCGACTATGGCATGGTTGGCGAAGGCTTGGGGCGTGCTATCATTGGGGGTGCGGCATCGAAGCTGGCGGGAGGCTCGTTCGAACAGGGCGCCACCACGGCGGCGTATGGGTATGTGTTCAATCACTTGGGGCATATGTTGGTGGGGACGGATGCGGGGACGGCATTGCTTCGTCACTTACAAGGGCGGCGTGACGGCAACCGGTGGTTGGGCGACACCTCTTTCGGCGGATTATTCGGACGAGGCCGCGCGGATCTGATTTATAAGGGAGACCCTAACTTTGTGTACGAAACCAAAGTTGATGGAAGCGATGCGGCCGGTGCGGCGCAACTTGAAGGGTATTTAAGTAGGTGTGCTGGAGAGTGTATAGCGGGTGATGATTATACTCTTTTCAAAGGCGCGAGTAGCCTGTCCCTGGATTCGATATCGTTTTTTAGTCGCACTACCTATACCTACACACCCAGCGCGTTCTATCGTGGTGTTGTAACCTACACCGTCAATGATACCTCCGTATTCGATCAGGTGCTACAAGCCTATCAGAACCGCCCGGTGGGCGGGCCCAGTCCTTTGCCGCTGCCCCGCCTCCGGTGATGTTTGGGTCATGATGCCAGGGTAACGATGAGCCGCACGGTAAAGGTAAAAAAGGAACTTCCCCGCCCGAAACTCTCGGCGGCACAGGCCAATCGGCTGTGCCGCCGGTTTGTGCCGATTGGCGATGAAATATTTAATTACATGGCACAACTACGACAAGCCGGATTTTCAGCTTTCGACCTGCGAAAAGATTTCACCGACTCGTTTTGTGCCCCAGAGGAGGTTGATATTCATCGGCGCCACCAAATGGAGTGGGCCAAATTTATTTTAGGCCGACCGTGGCCAATGCGTTTCACCGAAGAAGAGCGCGCGCAACTCTATTATTCGCCCTTTCTGCGGCATTTGCGTGATGTCGTGTTACTGCAGGAGAATAACGGTGTCCCGTTTGAGAATCTGGGAGCGCACTTTCCTGGCGGAGAAGCGGCCTGGCGCGCCCAAACAGACCCCTGTGAGAGGCGGGCGGTTTGCGCCGAGGTTGAGGATAAAGAAGCTTATGATTCACGTTTCAACGCCGTATTAGCCATGCAACGCCACCAATTAGATCGCGAGGTTGTGCGGCATGCTACGGGCTTGTCAAAAGACTATGCCATGGAAAAATTGCGCCGCTATGCTTTCTATGCGGCCGTCATGGTACGCGATGCGGCTCCCCTGGGATTTATCCACGACAAACGCCGCTCCCGTCCTGATAATCCCATTTTTACCAAAGCGGTGACCCCGGAGTGGGAACTTTGCCTGACTATTGAGAACCGGGGTATGTTTTATTGGGCCATGCACCATGCGGGCTATTTTAGTTCACAGTTGGAGTTGCGCGCTCGTGCGCTGGGCGGCAGCCTGAGCAAAGCGGAATCCGGTGAGTGCCTTTTTATCCCATACGCGAACCCTTGTCTCGACGTTGCCTACTGGGAATTTTTCGATTTGGATGACTTAGAGTTATTCATTAAAGCGCACCTCTTCCTTTATGGTTTGATGGCGCCAATTATCGAGACGGGAATTCGGGATGAGCTTGGTAGCTCGTAACCATAGCCAAGCTCGGCCTGCAAAATAAATGGGGTCAAAAATAAACCCATAAATGGGGTCAGACTGACCTAACCCTAGTGCGTAGGTTGGGCTGAATGAAATGAAGCCCAACAACATGAGGGAAGGGAGAAAGGATGCGTTACCGGCGGGCCGATGCCGCAGGAGGCACCTATTTTTTCACCGTCAACCTCGCCGAACGCCGTTCCGATACATTGGTACGGCATATTGACGACTTGCGCATTGCCATAAACACGGTGAAAGAAAAGCATCCCTTTTCCATTCTCGCCATGGTCGTGTTACCCGAACACCTGCACGCACTATGGCGTTTGCCGCCGGGTGATGCGGATTATCCATTACGCTGGTCATTGATTAAATCCGGCTTCTCACGACGGCTGGCCAAAGGTGAGCGCGTCAGCGCCAGCCGCCAAGTCAAGCGTGAACGCGGTATCTGGCAGCGATGGTATTGGGAACATCAAATCCGGGACGAAACCGACCTTGCGCGGCACGTCGATTACATCCATTACAATCCCGTAAAACATGGCTGGGTCACCCGCCCTGTAGATTGGCCTCATTCCACCTTGCACAGCTATATCGAACGTGGGATATTAACCGCAGATTGGGGTGGGGACATGGATGATAAGTTGGGCGGTTATGGTGAGTGAGATGTTGGGCTTCATTTCATTCAGCCCAACCTACCGAGCTGGATATAAGATTCCAGAGTTCACGCCTGTGGGAAGAAGCTTCAATATGCCCGGTGGCGGCTATGGAGGTGCAGTTTCCATATGCCGTTCCTCCAGAGTTCATTAAGGTGGTGCCAAAATGAACGTGAATGCTTTTCGTCAAAAAATGGAATCGTACCGAGCCTCGGTTGATACTGAAGCTAAGGCGCTTAAGGATTCCTATCTGGCGCTCGATAGGTTACACACCCTGTATGAAAGCTTTGACGATGTCGAGCGAAAACAGGCTGACGAAGTTATCTCCGAATGGGCGCTTTCGGAAGATGAAGGGTTGCGTTTTGATGCGTTGGCACTGATAGACGACTTTGGGATCGTAGATGCAGTACCAACGTTGAGAAAGCTGATCGATATCCTTAAATTAATTAACGCTCCGAGCGCGCCGTATAATTTGAAAAAAGTGAACCGGATTATTGCTGGGCTTACCGGCTGACCTGATGTTGCAAACACAACAGCGCGTTCCGAAGCAGCTGAAAATATTCTCGACGCGCGGAACATCCTTAGAGAAACACGGCCCGATCTAATGGTTTCCGAACGTAATCAAATTATCAAAGCCTTCGATTTGGAATCGTTTAGAGTCAATACTCTGAGTTCGCCCGTTACTGAGTTCCGTTATTTCGACGGCATTGAAGGCGGCGCAGGTATGAACGGACGTTGGTCAACTTCACAATGGTTCGATACACCAGCTGAACGAATAAGCCCGGTAGGTTGGGCTGAATGAAATGAAGCCCAACAACATGAGGGAAGAGCTAAGCGAAGGGTGTAGAGAAAGAATGCGTTACCGGCGAGCCGATGCGGCGGGGGGAACGTATTTCTTCACGGTAAATCTGGCCGAGCGGAGTTCCGATAAGCGGGTGCGGTATGTGGAAGAACAGCGTGCGGTGATGAAAGGTAAAAGAGGTGCATCCCTTTACGATACTGGCAATGGTGGTGTTACCCGAACAGCTGCAAGCGGTATGGCGCTTACCGCTGGGTGATGCCGATTATCCCCTATGCTGATCGTTGATTAAGGCCGGGTTATCCCGGCAATTGGCAAAAGGCGAGCGCATCCGCAAAAGCCGCCAAGCCAAGCGTGAGCGTGGCATATGTCAGCGGCGGTATTGGGAACATCAACTCCGGGATGAGTTGATCTGGCAGGGTACGTGGATTACATTCATTACAACTCCGTGAGATATGGCTGGGTCAGCCGTTCACCATTGATTCATTCTTGAATTTCGAAGAATTACTAAGGCGCTAGATCAGTGGAAGAGCCGAGCGGGATTGAAAAAGTCAGTGGGGGTCTTCTGACCGAGATTGGGTTGACGGCACTCGCCGTGTATGCGGGAACGCCCTTAGCCGCACTTCTTCCCGTCCTAACGAATTCGTTAGCCCACGGACGACATAGCAAGAGAATAGAGACGGCGTTAATAGACATCGACTATATTCTACAAATGCACACTGAAAAAATCAGGGACCTTTCTGACGCCCAATTTAAGATCATTAACGAGGCAGTCCTCGCGATCCTCCAAACGACCCAAGATGAAAAGATTGCCTATCTAAAACAGGCTATCCAAACCACTGTTCTCGAAGACCAAATCCCACTTCGACTTGCCTCGCAAGTATCACGGATTCTTAGAGATATTTCGGCCGATGAGCTTAAGTTTCTGACAAATCATTTTCAATATTCGCGCATTATCTTTAATCAGCAGCCATCGAATGACCAAGAGCTTCGGATCGAGGTCGATTCAGAAATGGGTATTCTCGTTTCTGGCCTAATTTCGATGGGTCTGGTCGTGCCTGGGGCTGCAAATTGGAAGGATATTGGTAGATATCAGTTTTCTCCGTTGGTGGCCAAGATCTTGGCGGTCATAAATGGTGTAACGCCTAGCCCGCTTGCTTTGAGACCTTGAGCTTGAACATCAGCCGAAATCAAGCGATACTGGGCACAGAATGAAGCAGAAAATAATTTCGTCCGCAAATAAGAAAATTCTTTTCTTGCCCCATGCAATCAAACAAATGTCACGTCCTGACAGAATGATTACAACGGATGAGATAAGAGATGCTGTGTTATTGGGTGAAATAATTGAGGAATACCTCGAAGATCAAAGAGGCGAAAGCTATTTGATTTTTCATGCAAAACCAAATCGCGTCATACATGTTGTTTGTGCACCTAAAGCTGAATATTTAGCTATAATTACGGCATATTTGCCCGCCCCCGATCAATGGTCGCTAGACCTTAAAGTTAGGAGATAAAATGGAATGCTTTCATTGTAAAGGGAAAATGGTCAAAGCCCATGCTCCATTTAGCGCAGATCGAGATGGGTATCATATTTCATGGGAGTCAGTCCCTGCATGGGTGTGTACGCAATGCGGAGAAGCACTTTTTGAAGAAAATGAAGTGAACCATATTCAAAAAGCGTTACAGCAAATTGATGTTGAAACAACGGCGTTATCATCGAGGCGTGCCTAACAATTTGTCCAGCACGCAATCAATTTAACATCAATGGGGATACCAAGAGCGGGCACCAAACCGTAAACCTTGGAGTGTTTAACCTTGAAATACTTCTTTCGAGTTGAGGTAGTCGTTCTCTTCCGACGTGCTTGGCCTGCCTAAAATTACATTACGATGTGGAAAACGGCCAAAGCGGCGCACTATCTTGCGGTGATGTTGGGCGAAGCGCAGATTGTCTTTCAACTCCGCCGTTTCAAATAACTGTACCGATAAATCCTGATCCACTAAATCCTCGCTATGCATAAATGGCAGGTACAGAAAGGCCAGGCGCAGCGTGTCGATTTGCTTATCCAAGCCCTGCTCGATAGCCCGCCGCGCGACATCACGACCCTTGGCTTCGCTGGTAAAGCTTTTGGCGGTGCCGCGAAACATATTCAAGGGGAGTTGATCCAGAATTATCACCAGCGCCAAGCAACCATCCGGGGTATTTTGCCAGTCATCCAGCTCGCCGCGCGTAGCCACTTGCCATACATGTTCAAATCGCGCTTTAATTGCGGCATCCAGTTGCGGTGTGGAAGCGAACCATTTCGAGCGCATTGGCTCAGCGAACCAGAAATCGAGAATATCTTTGGGGGCGACCATTGTAGTAATCCCGGTTAACCATAATGTAGCGTCAGCCAGTAGGTTCCGGCAATGTGATTGATAGATTCAATGGTTATGCTTTGGCGTGGGCGTTGGCCCATTTGATGAGTTGTAACAAACTATTCATATTACTGCAACTTGATTGACATGGGACGGCGCTATTTTGGCACGGTCTGAAGGGAATTAATTTATCATTACACGATACCCAGGAGCAGGTTATGAAACTTACAGTTCTACTTGGCCCGATGGTAGTTGGGGCGTTGACGGCATGGGGAAGTATGGTTGGCCTAGTGATTGCCGATGATAGCGTGCATGATTTTGGAGTGAATGTTGAGCGTCTATTACACGCGCATTCTGAAAAACTGTATGGATTTGAAAAACCGCTACAAGACTCAGCACCCGCCAGCAGCGGCGCTTATCGTAGCGTTGTGCAAACCGCCAAAGATCAGGTGTTGTTGGCGCACGGGTTGAAGGCTGAATATTTAACCCGTAATGCGGCGAATGCCACCGATATGATGGCGTTTTATCCTGCCGCCAATCCCACTCATTTGATCACTTGCGTTGAAGGTGGCCGCGCTGAAATTGTTACTGGAAAATTTAATCCTTCAGTGCAGCGTATAAATCTTGCGACGGGTCAGGTTGATACGGTATTGCGTGGCATTAGTGCTTGTGATGGCATTCGCACTACACCGTGGGGTACGATTCTGGCCACGGAAGAACGCAGTGATGGTGGCGCGTACGAGATTATTGATCCACTGAATGTGACGAATCAAGCAGTGACGAATCGTGCTACCGGGGCAGTGACCGATTCGGTGCACATTGCCAAGCGCCAAGCCTTGCCGACCATGGCATGGGAAGGTCTGGTTGTATTGCCTAGTGGTGTTGTGATTGCAGGTGATGAATTACGCCCCGGGTCAGCAACCACTGATCTGGATGGCGGCGCCATTTTCAAGTTTGTGCCCCAGGCACCACGTACTGGTACTGGAAGTATTGTTAGCTTGGCAGATTCCCCCTTAATCGCGGGCTCGGTGTATGCGATGCAGATATCGTGTGTGGCTGATAAGGCGCAGTTTGGTCAAGGCTGTGAAATTGGCAATGCTGCTTGGCTGGTGGTGAATGCTGCGACCGCGCGTATGGATGCAAATGTGAAAAACGCAACAGGGTATTATCGCCCGGAAGATTTGCACCAGGATCCGATGTACAGTGATCCCGTCAAACCAGATGCAGTGCGTTTCTGCTGGACGAATACCGGCAATGTAGATACACATAATTATGCAGAAGTGGTATGTGGTGTGGAGGGTGAGCCGCTGACTGCCGATGCCAGCAAGCGCAGCGTAGTGGTGAATCGTTTTGTTGAAGGTGATAGGGATTTTAATTCTTTTGACAATCTCGATTTCCAGCCCGGAACGGGTAATTTATATGTGATCGAAGATCATCCCAACGGGGATATTTTTGCTTGCCTTCCTGATGGTGCAGACCGCGATATCAAGACTGATGGTTGCGTGAAAATGTTGTCAGTGAAAGACTCTTCGGCAGAACCGACCGGATTTATCTTCAGCAATGATGGCGCCACGGCGTATGTATCAATTCAACATTCCGATGACACCACTATGCCAAAGATGGATGATTACGCCACGGATGATGTAATTAAAATTACCGGGTTTAAGGTAAAAAAATAGGGAATATTACAGGCCGCGATACGGAGATGCGAGGTGCGGCCAAGGCAAAAAATGGGATTGCATCTAACACGTTGGTAAGGATCCCGCCGGACGTCAATGAGTCAACCTTGTGGTGGCAGGAGCCGCCAACGCACCAAAAGTTGGTGCCTTCAGGCGAGCTACGGCAAGGAGAAATATCATTAAAGATTTTTAAAGCACATCCATTACGGTGTGCTTTTTTGTGGTGTGGCATCGCGCTCCAGCGCAATCGCATAAAAACCATCGGTACCATGCCGATGCGGGTAAAGCCGTAGCGCATGATCGGCATCGCTGCTGATGTCTGTGAGCAACCGTGTCCGGCTTCCTGCTATCAGTTCCTCCGCGCGCATCACCTGTTGCCGCGCTAAAATCTGCGCGGCGGGCAGGCTGTGAAAGTCGGAATGCTGGCTAAGAAAGGCATTGACGATGTCGTCATTTTCTTCTTTAAGCAAGCTGCAGGTTACATAGACCAAACGGCCGCCGGGTTTTACCATCTGTGCGGCGGCGGCGAGGATGCGGTGTTGGAGAGCATTAATCTCCAGCAGGGCCGCTCCTGGCTGCGCGTCGTCACCAAGACGCCATTTAATATCGGGATTACGGCGCAGCGTGCCGGTGCCAGTGCAGGGAGCATCGACCAGCACGCGGTCAATTTTTCCGTATAAACGTTGCACGCGCGCATCACGCTCATGAGCTAACGTAACCATGCGCACAATGTCCAGCCCCGCCCGTTTGATGCGTGGCTTGAGAGCGTCGAGGCGTTTTTGTGAAACGTCGAACGCATATAAGGTGCCGGTGTTAGCCATCAGGGCGCCGATCTGTAAAGTTTTGCCGCCCGCACCCGCGCAGAAATCCACGATCATTTCGCGTCGCCTGGCTTCGAGCAGCAAGCATACCAGCTGGCTGCCCTCATCCTGTATTTCAAATAATCCTTCCTTGAAGCTGAGGGTATTGAACAGCGGCGCACGTTCGCGGCGGCGCAGGCCGAGCGGAGAATAGGGCGTCGGTTCGACAGGAAAGCCTTCATCGGCAAGACGCTGTGCCACGCTGTCGCGATCGGCCTTGAGGGTGTTGACGCGCAGATCGAGCGTGGCGGGTTGATTCAGTGCGTCGGCGAGCGCCACGGTTTCGGCTTCATCAAGCTGTATGAGCAATCGCTGCAGCAGCCAGTCGGGAAAATCCGTGCGCACACCCAGCGGCAGGGTGTTTTTATCGAGAGTGCGCACGCGGGTGGCCAGGGCATTCGCGTCGGCCACGCCAACGTCAGTGAGCGCGCGGGCGCTCCAGCCCTGCGCGGCGAGCAGATACACGTGCACCAGCGTTTGCGGCGATGCGCCCTCACCTGCAACATATTCCAGAAAGCGCCGCCGCCGCAAACAGCCATACACCGCCTCGGCAACAAAGCCACGATCGCGTCCGCCCATGTTGCGGTGTTCACGAAAATAACTTTCCATGTGTTTATCAGCCGGGCGGGTGCTGTTGTTCAAAATCAGGTCGAGCAGTTCGGCCGCTTGCTGGATGTGTGTGTGACGCGCGGTGGAGCCTTCCGCAGGGTTGTGAGGTTTCTTAGTCATAACGCGAGGTTACAGCAATTTGCGATAACTACGCAGGTTTTTCTGCAACGCCCGGCGCTGTTTTTGCCATGCATCGCCCCACGGCAGGCCGGATTGCATCAGGGCGCGGCACAACACCAGTTCACCGGCGATGTCGTCCAGATGCACAAATTCGGGTGCCGGGCCTTCGACGTGCGCGCAGTCCGGGCCACCTTCGAAGCCTTGGTTATGATAATTGCCGAGCGGCACAGAAATGCCGATAGCAGGAAAGCCATAGGCGGTGGCCGCGGTGGCTTCGCATGCCCCGCCGTCCATGACACGGCGCTGGTGTTTGCCGGGCAAGACGTGTTCGGCAAGATCCGCCAGCACTTTCAGTGCGTCCGGATTAAATACGGTGCGCCGGTCGCCCAGACGCACCACCGGCCCTTTACCGACCAGCGCGCCGGGCAAGGTGCGCGACGCTTCCAGGCTTATGCACACGATGGGGCGGTGTTTTGCCTCAAGCCAGCCCAGTTCGAAATGCCCCACCGCGCCGACAAAACCTACTTCCTCGGCGCGCGTCAGCAGCCCAATAAACGGCAATGCGGATGCGGCGCGACGGCTGGTGGCACTAAACAACTCCAGCGCGGTGGCGACAATCGCAAATACCCCGACCAGATCATCGGCGGCCTTGGTGTAGATTTTTTTGCCGCGACGCCACACCGGAGCACGGAATTGAAGGCCACCGTATAGGCAGGCGGCGGGCTTGTCCAGTGGCGCGTCAAGCTGCACCTCCGCACTGTGAATAGTGCGCTTTGACGCAACCAGCGCTACTTTGCGCAGTGTGCCTGACCCCGTCCAGCCGTGGCTGTCTGCCAGCCACACCTTCGCCCCCGCCAGGTGCTTCACCGGCGCACCGCCATGCCACAGCACCTCCAGGCGACGCGGCGACAACCATGCCACGCCGTGAAAACCGGGATGATCCATATGCGCGATAAATACCCGCAATGGCTCCGTGCTTTTCTCGCGGATGCGACGCAGATAGTCGGTACGAGACGCGGCGCCAATCACCAGATTGCCTACCGGATCCGCAAAAAACGGGATATTGGCCTGCTCCAGCACAGGACTCACGCAAGCGATAACGTGCTCTTCGCGGAATGGGGCGGTGGGTTGAGCGAGCAGATCCAGCAGCAGGTTAAGGTGTTGGGGGGTCATGGGGGTGGCCGTTGATCAATGTAAAGAGGGTGACAGTCAGCATATTTTCGCAACTTTTTGCCTGGAGGTGTTAGGGAAACTTTGAATTAATTAGGTTGTCATTTCTCGCCACGGTTCTTGATGAATTTCCGGCCTTAACAAATCCCCTGTAAATTGCCCTAGAATCATCCACACCCAAGACATGGTAAAATAGCAACCCTGTTAAACTTTTACTGGCTACCCCGACATGAGCAGCAGCACCTCGCGCATCCGCGAAATTCCTTATAACTACACCTCGTTCTCTGACCGCGAAATCGTGATCCGTTTTCTGGGCGAGCGCATGTGGGAGGTGTTAAACGAGCTGCGTGGGGTACGTCGCAC
>JBKJTS010000192.1:0-4207 GCA_046590885.1 Gammaproteobacteria bacterium | reverse complement strand
TGACAAGGTTGCTGCCATTGCAAAGGGTAATATCCGATGCCTCATTCTCATGTTAAATTCCCCCAGTGGTTTTATTGGCTGATGTAATTCATTAATAATGCCTATTGAAATAAATATATGAAACTGGTAACTTTTGCAAGGATTATTAAAAAGAGACCTAGTCAGCTGTGGGTATTCTGAATCCAGGTGTTGGTAGGCAGTCAATTATTAGGGATCGCATACCGAAGTTTTTAATGTTATGTCATGCGATAAGTTACGCTTCTACCCATTCTCCTTCATCACGGGCTGAGGGCTTTATTTAATACTTGGTATGGCGGGGCTACTTGCGTACGGTAACGTACGGATTGATGCAGAAAGATATGCGATAAGAGTAATGATTAAAGGTAGATAACAAGAATTGTCTTGGTTGTTGTGTCAGGTTGATTGTTAAAAGAGGGGAAGCAAATGAATAGATTTGAAAGTTTTACTAAACCACTTATGTGGTTGATGCCATGGCTGCTAGTGGCATTGACAGCAGGCTGCGGCGGCGGGCAGGATACCATCCTGGGCGCGAGCGTCACCTCATCCGCGATTGCGCCCACGGTGACTGCCACCGTCCCTCTTGCGACGACGCCGATTGTTACTGGAGTGGCAATCAACACTAAAATTACCGCCTCCTTCAGTAGCAACATGGCTCCTGCAACGGTCAACACATCCACCTTTACGGTGGCATGCCCTGCCGGAACTGCCGTAGCAGGAACAGTTAGCTATGTTGCAGCAAGTCGTGTTGCAACATTTTCCCCTACAGCCAATTTGCCCATTAATACCCCCTGTACCGCCACCATTACCACCGGGGCTCAGGACACGGCAGGCGCCGCGTTGGCTAATCCATTTGTTTGGACGTTTGCAACAGGTGCAACGGCAGACACCATCCAGCCCACTGTCACTCTCCTAAATCCGGCCGATCTTGCTACCGGTGTGTGTCTGCAAAAAAGAGTCAATGCAACCTTCAGCGAGGCAATGGATCCATCAACGATTACCACCACCACCATGACACTGCAATTAACTGGTCCACCATTGGGTGCCTTGGTAGCAGGAGCCGTCACCTATGATGTAACCAGCAAGGTGGCGACTTTTGCGCCAACAAGTGCTCTCCTGGCCAATACCAATTATACCGCCACGATCACGACAGGAGTTAAAGACCTGACAGGCAATGCCTTGGCAAGTAACCGGGTATGGAGCTTTACCACTGGCGCACAATCATGTTCCCCTGTAGCGTCTATCGCTTTGCGGACAGCCGCGCCGTTTGGGAATTTGGGGGGTACTGCAGGAACCACCAACACAGGCACACTTACAATAATGGGTGGAGATCTGGGAAGTACGGCAACTACTACTTCCTCGATAACTGGGTTTCACGATACGGCCGGAGATATATATACAGAAACGCCAGCTAATATTGGCGCAGTGAACGGGAAAATATACACCTGTACAGTATCTACCACAGGCCCGACGTCGGCGGCTGTCAATCCAACTTCCTGCACCATTGCTACTAATGCCCGAGCCGACGCGCAAACGGCGTATAACAACCTGTCTCCCGCTGCACTTCCAGGCGGCACAGATCCAGGTGCGGGCCAGCTGGGCGGACTCACCCTCGCCCCGGGTATCTATCAAGCCGCAGGCGGTTCGTTCCTGATCACGGGATCGGATCTTACTCTTGATGCTCAAGGCGACCCGACGGCTGTCTGGGTCTTTCAAACGGCCAGCACGCTTACGGTAGGGGCTCCAGCCGCGCCTCGCAGTATCATCCTGATCAACGGCGCCCAAGCCAAAAATGTTTTTTGGCAAGTTGGCAGTTCCGCGACGATTAATGGGGCGGGCGGAGGCACGATGGTTGGAACCATTCTCGCTAATCAAGCCGTCTCGTTCTCTACTGTTGGCAATGTCTCGCTAGTAACGCTGAATGGGAGAGCGGTGGGCCTTAATGCAGCGGTTAACATGACGAACACTGTGATCAACGTGCCGGCGCCGTAAGACTTGGCCTGGACTCAAGGTTGGCAGATTCATTGTTGCCAACCTTGAGTTGAATTTCTGAATAGAGGCCAAAGTTAATTAGCAATAACCATTTAATATAGCTTAGTGATTTTATTAAGCCCGAAAAAATCCTTTTGGAGAACATCATGAAATTAACAAGAGATGCAGGAATACTCGGTCTGGCAGCACTTGCTGTTATCGCCAGCCCGCTGGTAGTTGCGGGCGATTCTGGGTTGTATGTCGGAGCCAATGTTGGCCAGTCAAGGGCGGAAATCGATGACGCCAGAATTACTAACAACTTGCTGGGCAGCGGTTTCACCTCGGCTTCTATCACTCATGAAGACCGCGAAGACCGTGATACTGGCTATAAGCTTTTTGTCGGGTACCAGTTCAACAGGAATTTTGCCCTTGAGGGCGGCTATTTCGATCTGGGAGAATTTAGCTATACGGCGACTACAGTGCCAACGGGAACATTGAACGGCAAGATCAAGCTTAAAGGAGTGAATCTTGATGTAGTGGGCATTTTGCCCATTACCGCACGGTTTGCGGCCTTTGGTCGGGTCGGCGTGAACTACGCTGAAGCCAAGAATTACGTGAGCGGCACGGGCGCAGTCAATGTGCTCAACCCTGATCCCAGCAAACGGGATACGAATTATAAGTTTGGCTTGGGGCTACAGTATGCCCTTACTGAGTCTCTTGCAATGCGCGCTGAGGCGGAACGCTATCGGATCGACGATGCCCTCGGCAATAAAGGCGATGTTGATCTGGTCTCGCTAGGCTTGGTGTACAAGCTCGGCAAAACGGCGGTGCCGCGCCCGGAACCCGAGCCCGTTGTCGCTCTGGCGCCACCCCCTCCCCCTCCGGAACCTGAGGTTGTGACTCCACCACCGCCCCCACCCCCAGAACCAGAACCTGAGGTTGTGACCCCGCCGCCGCCTGTAGTCGTAGCCGCGCCGCCGCCACGGCCACCAGCCCCTACTAAGGTGACTTTCGCTGCGGATTCTTCGGCAGATTCTCTTTTCGATTTTGGCAAATCGATAATAAAACCTGGGGGAAAACAGGCCATCGACAAATTTTCCTCAGATCTGAAAGGTGCTGAATTTGACGTCATTACAGTAACTGGTCACACCGATCGCATTGGATCCGCTGCAAGTAATTTAAAACTTTCCGTACGTCGGGCGGAGGTAGTCAAGGCCTATCTGGTGGATTCCGCCGGTATCCCAGCGAGCAAAATCGAGGCTATAGGATTAGGTGAAACACAGCCGGTAACCTCGCCCGGTGAATGCAAAGGCAAGAAGGCAACCAAGAAACTGGTTGCGTGCCTAGCGCCTGACCGCCGCGTGGAGGTGGAGGTAAAAGCTCAGCGGACTGTCGTGAAGTAACTAGCCGCATATCCCAGTGTTCTGAAACTAAAAGGCCAACCACAGAATTTGTGGCTGGCCTTTTTTTTAACCTGAATTAGCTCTTGGGGAAAATGGTGGGTTTCCCAGCCTTTGCGATTGCCAGTCGCTCACGATGCATATGGAGAAGAGCACACGCCTTAATATTAATGCCTTTCTCGCATAGCACCTGTTCCCGGATGAAACTAAACCATTTCCTATCGCACTGGTAATACAGCCGGCTGCGCAAACACTGTTTCTCTAGGGGTGGTCGGCAGGTGGGCGGGTAAGGGGGGTTGACCAATGATTTTATCGGTTATCAGCGCTAAACCTTTGCGGTAACAATCCACCGCTTTTTCCTGTTCGCCCAGACGTTCCAGCAATTGCGCCAAGGTGTGGTAGGTTTCGAGATGAGGCGCAGCCATGATGCTGGCTTCAAGATAGCGGCGTGCTTTACCCCAGAGTCGGGTGCGCAGGGCCAGGCGACCCAGTGTCAATAATAGCAGGGCGTTATTTTCATGTTTGTCCAGCCACGCTTCGGCGCGGGCAAGCTGTTTGGCGGAGTCTACGCCAGCGGCCAAGCCATACAAATGCACAAGTTTTTCATTCCATTCCTTGCTGATATTTTCATACAGTGCCAGTTCCGCTTGATCACTCATACCTTTGCTGATCAAACCGCGTGCATATTCGGAAACCACGCTTTCATAGGCGCGAATTTTTTGCGGCATTTGCTGCCAGGCTTTCAGCAAGGCAGTGACATCCTGGTCTGTCGCAGCGCGTGCCAGCAGGTGAGTGTAGGCATTACATTCCAGCGCGTC
>JBKJTS010000003.1:0-3500 GCA_046590885.1 Gammaproteobacteria bacterium | reverse complement strand
TCGAAAATGGCGACTTCAGGCATGCCAATTCCGGCCTTTTGGGCCTGCTGGCGTACGGTTTCCACCAACCATTTTTCGGTGGCATTGGCGGGTTGTTCAATTACCCGCGCACCCATCATGCGTTTGGCGGTCCATTTTGAAATCGCCAGCGAAATAAACGAGCCGCTCATACCAATTATAGCCGCATAAATTAATAGCGAGTTCATGTTCAAATCAACACCCTGCTCATCCAGGATGCCTTCAATGCCCAGCAGGCGCATCGAGACGCTTAACACCACCAAAACAGCAATATTGGTCGCCAAAAATAACAAGATGCGCTTCATTCATAACTCCACAGGTTAAACACACAACGGGTTAGATTGAGTTGAACGGGACAAGTTCCATCCTCGTCTCCGTTACAGACATAATGAATTGTCCTATATAAACGAAGTGGACTCTATGTCAGCCGTCCATGCAGCCCGTTTCTTACATATCTTTACACTAATGGTCTTCACCGTTTAGGTGCTAATATGCCTCGAGACTAACGAAAGGTGTTGCAGATTGGATAAAAATGGAAAGAATTTGGACTTTCAGGGATAAAACCCGCATTTTCGAGTTTTATCCCTGTTTAGATTTTATCAAGGCCGCGAATCAAACCCCTCACCTTCTTTCTTCACGGGGGTGGATATCAGGTTAGCCCTGTCTACACCCAACCACATCACTATCGGGCTGGCAACCAGCACCGAGGAATAAATGCCGAAGATGATACCAATGGTCAAGGCTAACGCGAAACCGAACAGTGATTCACCGCCGAAAAGCAGCATGGACAACACCATCATTTCAGTCGTCGTATGGGTGATAACAGTGCGGGACATGGTTCGGGTAATCGCGTTGTCGATGACTTCTGGCACCGACGCTTTGCGCATCTTGCGGAAATTTTCGCGGATCCGGTCGAACACCACTACCGATTCGTTCACTGAGTACCCGAGAACAGCGAGCACCCCCGCCAGTACAGTGAGAGAGAATTCCCACTGGAAGAAGGCAAAGAAACCCAGGATGATAACGACGTCGTGCATGTTGGCAACAATCGCAGCAATTGAGAAACGCCATTCGAAGCGCATCGCAAGATAGGCCATGATGCCGGCACACACCAGCAACAATGCCAGCCCGCCGCCTTCGTACAACTCCTGGCCGACCTGCGGGCCAACGAACTCTACCCGTCGCCGTTCGACACTCGCATCCTGCACCCTGAGCACGTTCATAACCTCATCACTAAGCGTCGCCGAGGAGGTGTCCTGCTTAGTAGGTAGACGGATGAGCACATCTTGCGTCGTACCGAAGTTTTGTACTGTTACATCGTGAAACCCCGCCCCTTTAAGTGTCGTACGCAGACCCTGCACATCAACTGCATGCGGGTAATGCACCTCGATCAACGTACCCCCAGTAAATTCGATACTCAGGTTGAGACCCCGCATAAACAGAGCACCGACGGCGATCACAAACATCACTACCGAAATTACCGTAGTGATGCGGGCATAACGCATGAAAGGAATATCATGCTTGATGCGAAAAAGCTCCATGTCACTCTCCTTAAGGTTAAATCGGCAGTCTGGCGAGTTTGCGCCGGCCGTAAATCACATTGACCATGGCGCGCGACACCATCACGGCGCTGAACATGGATGTCAGAATACCTATACACAGTACCACCGCGAAACCCCGTACTGGCCCGGAACCCAGCAGAAACAGCGCGAAGCCGGCGATTAACGTCGTGACGTTCGAATCCAGAATGGTCCCCCACGCACGCTCGTAACCGACGTGAATCGACGCCTGGGGTGTATTTCCATTACGCAGTTCCTCGCGTATACGCTCAAAGACCAGTACGTTGGCATCAATCGCCATACCCATCGTGAGTGCGATACCGGCAATACCCGGTAACGTAAGCGTGGCATGCAAGATGGACAGGACGGACACCAGCAACACCAGATTCATAAACAGCGAGATACTCGCGATCACACCAAAAACCCGGTAATACACGCTCATAAAAAGAGTGATGAAAGCAAAGCCGATGAGGGTCGAATTGAATCCCTGGGCAATATTCTCTGCCCCCAGGCTCGGCCCCACGGTGCGTTCTTCCACAATTTCCATCGGCGCTGCCAGTGCACCGGCCCGCAATAACAGGGCGAGATCGCGTGCTTCCTGTGGACTATCCAGCCCGGTAATCTGAAAGTTGCTGCTGAAGGCACTGCGGATTACGGCAACATTGATCACCTCTTCAACCTGCTTGCGGGTTTTAACCGGGGTGCCATTAATATTGGCGGTTTCAACGCGGGTTTCAATAAACACCACGGCCATTGGCTTACCGACATTGTCTTTGGTGATGCTGCCCATGACATTGCCAGCTTTGCTATTCAGCCGGATAGATACGGCAGCGCCACCGTTCTCGGAATCCAGGGTAGATGATGCATGAGTAATATCATTACCCGTGACAATGACACGCTTCTGCAGCAGGATAGGACTGCCATTGCGTTCTTTGTACAGCTTGGCAGCGACTGGTACATTCCCTGCCACGGCCTCTTGCACATTGTGTTCCTGATCCACCATGCGGAATTCCAAGGTGGCTGTCCCCCCTAAAATTTCCTTGGCACGCACGGTATCCTGCACGCCGGGCAACTGCACTACAATGCGATCCTGACCCTGCTGCTGAATAATCGGCTCTGATACGCCCAGCTCATTAACACGATTGCGCAACGCGGTGATATTCTGCTGCACGGCAAAGCGCCGGGTTTCACGCTGCTCCTGGTCATTGATCGACGCCACCAGATAAAATTCGTCGCCCTGTTGCGAGTCCTTATACTCTAACGTGGGACTTTCCTTACGTAACACATCACGTGCCTTGTCGCGTTCTTCCGCGCTGCGGAATTTAACTTCAACACCCCCCGTGGTTTTACGGATTACTGTCAGATAACGCAGTTTTTCATTGCGCAACTGGGTACGAAAATCATTAACGTAACGCTCCTCAGCCTGGCGCATGACAGCGTTCATATCGACCTGCATCTGAAAATGCACACCGCCACGCAAGTCCAGACCCAGATACATGGGCGCCGCCCCCAGCGCGGTCAGCCAAGCAGGTGTCTTGGGCGCCAGATTCAGTGCGATTACATAGCCGTTACCCAGGGTCTCTGAGATTAATTCTTTAGCTTTGAGCTGGTTGACGGTATCGTTAAAACGAATCAATAAACCGTTTTCAACTTTTTCAGTCGTGCTAAACGGGATGCCTGTGCGTTTTAACGCATCCTGTATCCGGGCTTGGGCGGCTTCATCGAGCGGCGCGCTGCGGCTGGAAGATATTTGCAGCGCGGGATCTTCACCGTAAAGATTCGGTAATGCGTAGAGTATGCCCACGATAAGCACAACGGCAACTAACAAATTTTTCCACAACGGGTACTGATTCATTATCAACAATCCTTAGGCCAAAAGCATGATTCTTACGTCGTACAAGGAAGTGGCGGTTCCTTCGCATC
>JBKJTS010000255.1:0-3375 GCA_046590885.1 Gammaproteobacteria bacterium | reverse complement strand
GTCAAGTGCCAGTAGAGGGGCTGTAACAGATTAGGCATATCACCTAATACTACTTTGGGGTAGATGGGTGAAAATGTTGTTCAGAAGGATTCTGTAAATGTGTTTAACCATGGGGATGAAAAAGCCTTGGCTATAGGTTGGATCGCGGCATTAAAGTTCATTCCTTGGAGCACAGTTCTTGAGGCGGCTCCGCATATCGTTAAAGGAGCGAAGAGCCTCCTCGCCAAAACAAAAAACGATCCGCTCGACTCACCGGTGATATTACCCGTATCCCCAAGCTCATCATCGGAGAGTGAGTTAGCGAATCTTGGCAGACATATGCGCCAGCTTCAGGAGAAAATTATTGAGCTGAACGCTGAGCAGCAATCGTCAGCTGAGCTAATCAAATCGCTAGCCGAGCAGAATGCTCACGTGGTTAAAGCCATTGAAGTTTTCAGAGTTAGAACAAAGGTTCTTATTATCCTGTGCATTTTATTGGGCAGCACGCTGGCAACACTCACCTTTTGGGTTGTCATGAAGTGAGCATCGTATACCCCCTATGTCAGGCTGGCTATCGCCTATAAATTTCACTAATAGTTGAATTTATGATAGCCAGCCTGACATAGGGGGATTACCGCTGACGAGTCCGAATTCGGACACGAAAACCGTCTGGCGAGCGGATGGCCTCAAGGTGGCCAGCGCATGCACCTCATCGGGAAACACTCGCTGAACCTCGGGAAGCGTAGTAGGAAAGCCGCGTGGATGCATACCAAAAAAATAGCAACTCACCTGGCATTTATCAATAAACCGGATAAGCACGGATTAAACATATGATGAATAGCGGCCACAAAATATCGAATTTTATTATGGAATTCATAATAAAAGACATGAAACTTTCTTTAGATGATACGTTCTAATCCCGTGAAAATGCTATGCGCGTTAATACCGTATTTCATTAACGTACCCTAATAAATAGAGAATTAGAAATGGAAAGTATTGGCTCTTGGTGGATGTGGGCGGGCTTCGCCGTGTTTGTCGTTATAGCCGTTGCCATAGACCTGTTGGTAATGAAGAACCAGGGTGCGCACCGAGTATCGGTTCGCGAGGCGCTCAACTGGTCTGCCCTCTGGATAGCGTTATCCCTCGCCTTCTGCGGCCTTTTGTGGTGGTATCTTGACGCGAACTTCGGCCGCGAAATGGCGAACCTCAAAGCGACGGAATTTCTCACTGGCTATCTGATTGAGAAGTCGCTATCAGTTGATAATGTCTTCGTCTTCCTGATGATTTTCACCTACTTCGCGGTGCCGGCAGAGTTCCAGAAGCGGGCGCTTATCATCGGTGTGATCGGTGCAATCATCCTGCGGGCGATCATGATACTCGTCGGCGCGTGGCTTCTCGCCCAGTTCCACTGGATTCTGTATTTGTTTGGTCTGTTCCTGCTCGTCACAGGCATCAAGATGCTGATCTTCGCCGATAAGAAGCCGGACCTCGAAAAGAATCCGATATTGAAATGGATGCGCGGACATCTCGCCATTACTAAGGTGTTTCACGGCGAGCAGTTCACGTTCATGAAAGAGGGCGTTCGCTGGTATACGCCGCTGTTCATCGTGCTGATCTTGATCGCCGTGACGGACGTGGTATTTGCGGTGGATTCGATCCCGGCGATATTTGCGATCACCAGCGATCCATTTATTGTCATGACCGCCAACATCTTCGCGATCCTTGGCTTGCGGGCACTGTACTTCCTGCTCGCCGACATGGCTGATCGTTTCCACCTGCTCTCTTACGGTCTTGCCTTCGTGCTGATGTTTGTTGGTACCAAGATGCTCATCGTTGACTTCTACAAGATCCCGGTTTTCTGGGCGCTGGGCGTGGTTGGAGTGATCTTGGCGGTTTCTGTAATTTTGAGTCTGGCTACCACTAAGCCTGGCAACATATCAAAAAGTAGCTGACCGTGGAGCGGTGCACGCGCCACGCAACGCCGAGTTTACAAATGCGCTTGCCCATCTCGGCAACTGCTCTGCGTTGCCCTACCCTCCGATGCACAGGGAAGTGCAAGTGCCGCAAGAGGCAGGATGCCGGAAGCGGTCGCCATCCGTGGGGGTCGCCTGCACCGCAAGGGCACCTAATTATTACAAGGTGCTCTTAATGTGGCCTTTTCGTCAGCATCGTTATGCCCAGTATCAGTATCAATATTGCCACCACGGGCAGATTACCCATGCGCACATAAGGCGTTGCGCCGCTCATGGGTTGAATGGTGCCGGTTAATACCTGGACCTCAAACTGGTTGGCTAATGCCTGTAGTTTGCCGTTGGGTGCAACAATCGCGGTAATGCCTGTATTCGTTGTACGTAGCAGTGGGCGACCAGTTTCGAGTGCGCGCATGCGCGTGATTTGTAAGTGTTGGTGTGGGCCAATCGAAGCGCCAAACCAGGCATCGTTGCTGACGTTCACCAGCAATGTAGCTTCGGGTAATTGACGTATGACTTCTTCACCAAAAACGACTTCATAACAAATCGAAATCGCGGCTTTTTGTCCTGCCACGTCCAAAGGTCGTTGGTTTACCCCGCCCTTACTGAAGTCGGACATGGGCACTTGCAGAAAATCCACCACGTTCGCCAAGATATTTTTTAGCGGTAAATATTCTGTGAATGGTACCAGGTGTGACTTGTGATAAAATGCCGTGTGACTGCCCACACTCATCATGCTGTTGTAGTAGCGTTGTGTGCTTTCATCCAGCACCGGCAGGCCAAATAATATATCCGCACTGTTTTCGCGCGCTTCTTTTTCCAGACCCGCAATGAAGGGCTTGGCTTCGTGATAAAACAGTGGCATAGCTGTTTCTGGCCAGACAATTAAATCACTGTCCCAATGCTCGCGGGTAAGCCGCAAGTAAAGTTCCAGGGTGGGCACTAGCACATCCGGCGTCCATTTTACATCTTGTGCTATGTTGCCCTGAATCAGGCTGACTTTTAGCGGCGCGCCAATCGGCTGAGTCCATTGCTGCATGTTCAGCAGTCCGGCAGTAATCCATATTATTGCTAATACTGCGAGGTAGCGTAATTTTGATACTAGTCCACGGGTATCCAGCAGCGCCAGAACCATCAGCCCAGCGCTGAATGCCATTGCCCAGGAAACACCATACACACCTACCACGGGTGCAAGCCCGGCTAACGGCATATCAATCTGACTATGACCGAGATATAGCCATGGAAAGCCTGTTAAGAACCAGCCACGTATCCATTCAAAGAGCGTCCAGGCCGCAGGGAATATCAGCAGTAGTTTGAGGCGTACCATCTGGGTATTGATTGGCGCAGAAAAAAAGCGTGTTACAACATAACCGCACAATGCCGGAAATCCCGCCAACACAATCACGAATAATGACATAAGGAAAAT
>JBKJTS010000185.1:0-6465 GCA_046590885.1 Gammaproteobacteria bacterium | reverse complement strand
AGCAAAATATCACCCTACAAAACCGCAATAAAAATGATTGAAACCGATGGGCAGCTTTTATATGAATGGCAACATTTAAAAACAAAATTGCAATTACGGCATCCTGAACAATGTGCGCGCCTCAGCCAGATCGTTGCGCCCGACCCACACCCCATGTTTACCATCGTTCCGGGTGAAATCAGGGATTGGGAACATATTTTAAAGCCGTTAAGCAGTCATGCCACTATGCCTTAACAAGGCATCAATTTGTGGTTCGCGGCCACGGAATTCGATGAACAATTCCATGGGTTCGCGTGAACCACCCTGCTCCAGTATCGCTGACATAAATTCCAGCCCGGTTTTACGGTTAAAAATACCATCCTCCTCAAACTTCGAAAAGGCATCACTGGATAATACTTCAGCCCATTTATAACTATAATAACCAGCCGCATAACCACCCGCAAAAATGTGCGAAAAACTGTGCGGGAAGCGGTTAAACAAAGGTGGATTCAGTACGGACACGTCCTTGCGTACATCATCCAGTATCTGGTAAATACGGCCACCTTTTGCAGGATCGTATTCAAGATGCATGCGGAAATCAAAAATCGAGAACTCCAGTTGCCGCGCCATTTGCATGCCAGACTGAAAATTTTTGGCGGCAAGCATTTTATCAAACAGCGCGGGCGGCAAAGTTTCGCCAGTTTTGTAGTGTCCAGAAATCAAATCCAGCGCCTCACGCTCCCAGCACCAGTTTTCCATAAATTGACTGGGCAGTTCCACTGCGTCCCATGGCACGCCGCTAATACCGGCAACACTGGGGTAATCCACCCGCGTCAACATGTGATGCAAACCGTGACCAAATTCATGAAATAGCGTTTGTACTTCATCATGAGTGAAGAGCGCTGGGTCACCACCAATGGGCGATGAAAAATTGCAGGTCAGATAGGCAACCGGTGTTTGTATACCCTGCCCGGTACGTTTGCGTGTCAGGCATTCATCCATCCACGCGCCTCCCCGTTTGTGAGGTCGCGCATATAGATCCAGATAAAATTGGCCGCGCAATGTTCCCTGACTGTCCCTGATTTCAAAAAATCGTACGTCAGGATGCCAGGTTTCTAGGCCCTGCATTGCCTGAATATCCAGACCATACAAGCGCTGCACCACCGCAAACATTCCAGACAGCACGCGCTCCTCAGGGAAATATGGTTTGAGTTCTTCCTGAGATATGACGTAGGTATGCTCGCTCAATTTTTCAGAATAATAGGGAATATCCCAGGATTCCAGGTTATCTGCCCCATAATGGATACGCGCAAAATCGCGTACCTCCTGAACATCCTGGCGGGCAATCGAAAGTGATCGTCGCGCAAGATCATGCAGAAAATCCAGTACCTGCTGGGTGGAGCCCGCCATTTTGGTGGCAATAGAACGCTCCGCATAATTGGCAAAGCCCAACAAGCGGGCGACTTCATGGCGTAATTTCAGGATTTTTTCCATGATCTCGGTGTTATCCCACTGCCCGGCATGGGGGCCAGCATCAGAAGCACGTGTGACATAGGCCTCATACATTTCACGGCGCAACTCACGATCATCCGCATAAGTGATGACCGGGAAATAAGAGGGGAAATCCAGCGTGAATAACCAGCCGGGTTTTCCGGCCGCCACAGCAGATTGACGCGCAGCCGCCTTGGCAGAGTCAGGCAAACCGGCAAGCGCGGCTTCGTCTTCAATAACTTTTTGCCAGGCGTGCGTCGCGTCAAGCAGATTCTCTTCAAACTTGCTGGTCAGCGCAGACAACTCTTGCATGATGGTTTTGTAACGCTCTTTATCCTGGGTCGGCAAAGCCACACCGGATAAACGAAAATCACGTAACGCGTTATCAATTATTTTCTTTTGCGCAACATCAAGCTTTTTGTATTCGGCACCCTCAGCTATAGACTTATACGCCTGATACAGGTGCTCATTCTGACCCATCTCCGTCGCGTAATCACTGAGCTTGGGCAGGCACGCGTTATACGCGGCACGCGATGCATCGGAATTTACCACTGAGTTCATATGACTCACCGGCGACCAGGCGCGATTCAGGCGTTCGCCTACATCTTCGAGAGGCTGTATCAAGTTACCCCAGGTATAGGTGTCGTTAGCGGCAAGCAATTGCTGAATTCGGGCACGACTTTCCGCCAGGATGGTGTCAATGGCAGGTTCAACATGTTCGGGACGAATCTGAGAGAAAAGTGGCAGGCCGGTTGTTTCAAGCAAAGGATTGTTCATGGGGGTTACCTGCAAAATTCCACATAGGAAAGACTCCTAATGTAGCATAACCATGCTCGGTTGACATTCTGGATCGTAAATATACACAGCTTGATATTTGTCAAAAATAACTGCACCATTTGCCTATGGCAATAAGAATTTACCAAGGCATCACCCCCACCGTTCCCGACTGCGCCTTTGTCGACGAAATGGCGTTGATAGCAGGCGATGTTACACTGGGAAATGATACGTCGATCTGGCCGATGAGCGTAGCGCGCGGTGATGTACACCGCATTGTGATCGGTGCGCGCACCAATATCCAGGACGGCTCGGTGCTGCACGTCACCCAACCTAATCGCTTCACCCCCGGCGGGCATCCGTTGCTTATCGGCAATGACGTTACCGTCGGCCACCGCGTTATTTTACATGGCTGCACAGTAGAAGATTTTGCTTTGATCGGCATGGGTTCCACGGTGCTGGATGGCGCGATTATCCGCTCACAAGTATTACTCGGCGCAGGGAGCTTGGTGCCGCCTGGCAAAGATCTAGAAAGCGGCTATCTATGGCTGGGCAGTCCGGTGAAAAAAATCCGGCCACTCACGGAAAATGAAATGGCTTACTTTGCGTATTCGGCCGCACATTATGTGGCATTAAAAAACAAGCATATGGAAAAATATTTCTGACACCAAGCATAGTCTCGAATAAGTCGGCGCGGACTAACGCACCCTGCATTAAAACTTTAAAACACGCCATTGGCCATATAGATACGTGTCCCTCCACCTATCTACTCGGTTGTTGTAATCTTCGTTATAAGGATAAGTAGATTATAACGATTTTGATCCTAGAGTGAACATTAGTTCAGAACTTCTTATACCCAATAGGATCGGGTCGGCCTGGGTTAACCGGCCCAGTGTGGTCATAGTGGCGGCGGCTCATCATGTGGATGAGGCCGGGGTCGTCGAGGAAGATGCGATATATTTTAATAAAATATATCAATATCTTGATTGTGTATTTCAGGTCATTTATTTATAGGTAACCGGCATGAAGGTTCGCACAGATTCCCGCTCACGCTATCATAAAACCGCTTCTTAATTAAACGCAGGTCAAGGATAGAAAATATCTTGTGGCTTTTCCTCAGCAGTTTCCGCAGCACTTTCTTTCTTGCTATTGAGGCTTAACGCAACTAACCCACCAATGATACCCCCAAGCGTAAACGAAATTATTATTGCTTCAACTAAAAATTCAGTCATGACACTTTCTCCAATATATTTAGCTACCAGACCAATGATAAAATGATTGCCCCCAATGACTTATCGGACAGCAATTTGAGAATCTAAATCTTTTTTCACAATTTTCAGTAAAGTTTGCGGCGAAATCGCTAATTCAGTGAATCAGAATCTTCATGTAAAGCCTTAGTAAAGGTAATGCAGAAATCGCGCCAAGATGACTACGCATTTTCGCTTAATATCGCTGTATACTGACGAGTGTGAAAACAAACCCCTTTATAATCCGCAGTTTTTGTTCAGGCACCGCGCTCAAGAAATTATTAAGCGTCATACTCTTTGTTGGTTTTATAGTGCTTGTGGAACACTACTTCGGCTGGATGCGATTACTCGCCCCGTGGAGAACCTTGAGTCCCGGTCAAATATTCGCCGCTGTAGGACTGGCCTTCGTCAGTTATTGGACGCGCGCGATGCGGTTATATGACTATTTTCGTCCGCCACGGATGGCGGAAGTGCCGAAAATGCAGGAGCAATTTTCCGGCCGCCCGCCAGGGATGGCGGTCGCTCCCGGTGTCCTACCTCCCGCGACACTTGTGCATCCCTGCACGGCGGAAGTGCCAGAAACGCACGACTCCATGGATGGAGGAGGTAGAGCATTGCCAGGAGCAAATGCCAACGAGCAATTTTCCAGCCGTCAGGATATGCACGGTGCATTTGGGCTGTATTTCAAAGTGACGCTGCAACATAATTTACTTAATAATCTATTACCGATGCGCGCTGGCGAAATCAGTTTTCCGTTGCTGATGATGCGGCACTTCGCTGTGCCCATGACGCGATCCATTCCCGCTCTTTTTTGGTTCCGCATGCTGGATTTGCACACTTTAGGTGCGTGTGCTCTTCTCGCGGGATGGGCATTGAGTTCGGCACCCGTTGCTGGGGTGGCGGGAGGTATTTTACTGCTGGCATGGATGCTTTTGCCCTTGCTGCTGTTTTGGGGACAAGGGCACTGGCAACGCACTTTGCAGAAAAAAACCGCCACAGGCAAATTTCACCTGCTGCTGCAAAAAACCCTCAGCAGCCTGCCCCAGAGCCGCAGCGACTTCTGGCGCGCTTGGGCGTGGACTGTGATCACCTGGGCAGTCAAGCTGGCGGCTTTCACCTGGGTGCTGCTGCTATTTCTGGATATTGCACCCACAGCCGCACTGATGGGCGTAATGGGAGGCGATCTCACCAGTGTATTGCCAGTGCATGGTGTGGCGGGCATGGGCACGTATGAAGCGGGGGTGATTGCGGGACTGCTGCCTTATGGCATTACCCTGCAAAACGCGTTGCCTGCGGCGGTCAACCTGCATCTGTTTCTGCTGGCATCGACCTTGATCGGTGGCGCGATCAGCCTGTTCCTGGGTCGATTACCGCGCGAGAAAAAATCGCATGAATGAAACACTCCTGGTCTGGATTAACCAAGGTTGGGCGCACCCCGGCCTGGATGTTTTCTTCCACTGGATTTCGCAACGCGCCAGCTTCAGTTTTCCAGTGCTGGGATTATTGCTGGTATTTTATAGCTGGCGCTTCAAGCACGACGGCGCCAAACTGTGGCTGGTACTGATACTAATGATTGGCGTGGGTGATGGGCTGGGTAATATCATCAAGCACAGCACTGATCAACTACGCCCCTGTTCCGCCCAACCCGAGCTGGTGCGCCAGATCGGATCGCCACCTAATACCCCGTGTGGAACCGCCCCAAATGGCATGCCCTCTAACCATGCACTCAATTTTTTTGCCACCGCTATTTTTTTAAGCCTGGTCATGCGTTCATGGACCTGGTCAGTAAGCCTGCTCACATTAGCATTACTGGTAGGTATTTCACGCATCTATTTAGGGAAACATTATCCCTTGCAGGTGCTCGCGGGTGCTACGATTGGTACAATATTAGGCTTTCTTGCCGCCTGGATTGGGTTAAAATATCTGGGCTTCATGCAGCGCATCCAGGCTCGAACCACTTTAGTAAAGCCCTCTTTACGGACAATAAAACCTGATCCATGAAAATCATTGACCCCATCACACAACCCTCAGGGATGGCAATCGCTCCCGGTATCCTGCCTCCCGCGACACTTGTGCATCCCAGCATGGCGGAAGTACCGGAAACGCAGGCCTCCATTGATAGAGGAGGTAGAGCATTGCCTGGAGCATATGCCGGGGAGCAGATTTCCAGTCGACCCCCCTCCTCTTGCCGGCTTTCGATTGTAATCCCGATGTATAACGAGGAGTTAAGCGTTGTCCCAATGGCTGCACGCGTGCATGAAGTGCTGAAGGGCTACGTCTACCAATGGGAATTGATTCTCGTCAATGACGGCAGTGCCGACAATACCGAACACCAGATGAAGCACATGCAGGAACAATACGGCAAGCATGTGCGGGTGGTTAATTTGCAGCGCAACTTCGGCCAGACCGCTGCCATGCAGGCGGGCATTGATACCGCGCGCGGTGAAGTCATCGCCATGCTTGATGGTGATTTGCAAAATGATCCAATTGACATTCCCCGCATGGTAGAACGCCTGCTTAACGAAGATCTTGACCTGGTCTCGGGCTGGCGCAAAGACCGTAAAGACGGCCTGTGGCTGCGCAAGGTGCCGTCGTGGCTCGCCAACCGGTTGATTGGTCGCATCACGCAAGTGCATTTGCATGATTACGGGTGCAGCCTAAAAGTATTTCGAGCTCATGTGCTGAAAAGCGTGCGCCTCTACGGTGAAATGCACCGCTTCATTCCAGCATGGCTGGCCTCAAGTACTTCTCCAGCACGTATTAAAGAAGAAGTAGTGACTCACCATGCACGTCAATTTGGTACCTCAAAATATGGCATTTCGCGCACCTTTCGCGTGATTCTTGATTTGCTCTCAGTGTATTTTTTCATGCGCTACAAGAGTCGCCCCGGACATTTCTTTGGCAAGATCGGTTTTATCTTTGGCGCATTGGGCACTGCCATTCTCGGCCATTTATTTTTTGTAAAAGTGTTTCT
>JBKJTS010000177.1:0-9454 GCA_046590885.1 Gammaproteobacteria bacterium | reverse complement strand
ATTAAAGATTGCCTGCCCCGAAGAAATCGCCTACCGTAAGGGCTACATCAGCGCCAGTCAATTAGAAGCCCTGGCCCACCCCCTGGCAAAAAATGGCTACGGCGCCTATTTGATGGGAATATTGAATGAACAAATTTTTTAAATGCTGTCCCTGTAAGTTGAGAAATGATAAGACAGCCAGTGCATCTGTTTAACAAAGTAAATCTGTGGGAGTTCATTAAGTTGATTAATTTTATACGTAAGCCATATTTATGGAGCATGAGTTGCGGCATCTATTTGCTCTGCAATCATATCAATGTGATGGCACTCGATGTGATTCAGCCTTACTTATCGTCAAGCATCACCCACGACAGTAATTTATTCCGCTTTTCACTGGATGTAGGGAGTGGCGAGGCCTCAGAGACCATTAATCGTACCGAGGCAGGTATAAAGGTGCGTTATCCTGTCAGTCGTCAGAATTTCAATCTGGACCTCAGTGTTAACCATACCCAATTTCAACGCTATGAGTTTCTAAATTACACCGGTAGTAATGGGCAAGCAGTATGGAATTGGCAGGTAGGTAATTTATGGCAGGGTGATTTGGGGTACACGCGTAGCCAAACATTGATAAACTTTGCCGTAACGCAAGCTACGGTGCAGGATATACGAATTCAACAATCAGCATTTGTCAGTGCAAACTACATGCTGCATCCGGACTGGCGTCTTCGTTGGGGGGGGAAATGGTATGAGATGGAATCGGGATTATCCAGCAGTCAATTTTTAAATAGCAAAGAATTATCCACCGTGGTGGGTGTGGATTACATTAGTAATGCCAATAATTCGGTGGGAGTAGAAAGTCAGTTTATTGAAGCGCGGTTTCCTGAGTTTCAAATCACTCCTGGCAGTAGTTTTGATAATGGTTATTCACAAGTCATGATAAATTCCGTTGCAAATTGGCAATACAGTGGTGACTCACGTTTTGGTGGTCGTTTGGGGTATACCCAGCGACAGTATAACCAATTAGCCACACGCGATTTTAAAGGTATGACAGGCCGGTTAACCTATGATTGGGCGATTACTGGAAAAACCCTGCTCGCTGTCGCGGTATGGGGCGAAGTAGGCGCGGTAGCTGATGTGATCAGCACCTTTGCCGTAAATAAGGGATCCAGTATGAGCATATCCTGGTCGCCTACCAGTAAAATATTTATGAGAAGTGATCTGACCCGCCAGACCCAGGATTTTCGGGGAGATTCGGGTTTCGTATTGGGGGTAAGTGACCCTCGTAAAGATGATATTTTAACATTCGGTGCAACGGTGGGTTATAACCCCATACGCAATATACAACTATTATTGCAAGGTATTATTGAGCAGCGTGATTCAACACGAAGGCTTGTTGATTATAACTATAAGCTCATTACGGCTACCATCAAGATTGATTTTTAAAAAACCCCGTTGAAGAGTGCGGGAGGAATGGCTTAAGTCAGCATGAAAAATTTAAGTCTGCTGAAAATGATCACGTGAGCATAATGCTACGCGTGCATTCATCGCAAATTATCCCGAATCCGCAGAACATCGACTATCACCCCCAATACCCCAATAGTTACTCCTGCGAAAACTAAGCCTTATTGACACCATGATTCTTTAGAGATTGGTAGCTTAGAAGGCCATGAAGAGACGGTTATATAAAACTGTTTCTCTATCCAAAGTATTGAACAATATTTGTATATTATTAAATACTAATATATAATGTATTTTTGGGTGTGACCCAGCTCAGGGTGCGGACTAGCCATGCTAAAAATATCAGTAATTAGATTAGGAAAGCTGTTTGTGGGGCTATGTTTATCCCATGTGGTCGTTGCCGCCGAACCTTTGTTGGCAGTGACGCAGGCCCATTACCGCACTGTTGCGGATGAACAACTGTTTGATGGATGGATTGAACCGGTCAAGCAATCCGTAGTAGCTGCCCAAACAAGCAGCCGTGTCCACGAGGTAACGGTGGATGTGGATGATCGTGTATCTCGAAATCAAGTGCTGGTGCGTTTGCTCAATACGGAATTACAGGCGCGTTTAACACGTGAGCAGGCGGGATTGAGCGAGGCACGGGTGCGCCACAAAGAAGCGCGGCAGGATTTTGAGCGCATCAAAAGTATTTATGAAAAACGCCTGATTGCCAAGGTTGAAATGGATCGCGCCACGGCCGTGTTTGATGCCGCGCAGGCGCGGTTGGAGGTCGCTCAGGCGCGTGTAGCAGAGGGGCGTGAGTCCGCCGGCCATGCAGTGATAAAAGCCCCTTATGATGGAATTATCGCGCAGCGTCATGTCGAAGTCGGCGAAATGGTGCAACCGGGGCAGCCATTACTGACATTGCGGGCACTGGACAGGTTGCGAGTGTTGATTGATGTGCCGCAAACCTTTATCAAAACAGTGCGCGCTCAGGGTCGTGTACATATTTTAGTGCCAGGGCAAAGCCGTCCGCTGGAAGTCGCCCCACTCACGATTTTCCCCCAGGCCGATGCCTTGACACATACCGTTAAAGTGCGTGCCGATCTGCCCGTCGGGCAAGCCGGTGTCTATCCGGGCATGCTGGTGAAGGCCGCATTTGTTCAGGTCAGTGAAAAACGCCTGCAAGTGCCGCACAGCGCCGTGGTACATCGTAGCGAAGTGACGGGCGTGTACGTTGTTAGCAAGGAAGGGCGCGTGAGTTTGCGCCAGATCCGTGTCGGACAACTCTATGAAGATGGCATGAACGAGGTTTTGGCAGGGCTGGATGTAGATGAACAAGTGGCTCTTGATCCAGTGCGCGCCACTGCGATTTTAAAGCAGCAGCGTGTCCGTAAAGAATGAGCGAACGCATGGGACTATCGGGCGCCATCGCCAAAAAATTTCTGCATTCGCAGATCACCCCGCTACTGGCGCTGGTTGGATTACTGCTGGGTGTGTTCGCGGTGCTGGTGACGCCACGCGAAGAGGAGCCGCAGATTGAAGTGACTTTCGCCAATGTTTTTGTCGCTTTTCCCGGCGCTACGGCCAAAGAAGTTGAGTCGTTAATCAGCACGCCGGGCGAACAGGTGCTGTCGGAAATCGAGGGGATCAAACACATTTATTCGGTGTCGCAACCGGGGCGTGCAGTATTCACTGTTGAATTTGAAGTGGGTGAAGATCGCACCCAGTCGATTGTGCGTTTATATAACGCCATCTATTCCCATCAGGATTGGCTGCCCACCCATTTAGGCGTGAGTCAACCTATCGTCAAACCGATGGGCATGGATGATGTACCCATTGTTGCACTGACGTTGTGGACAGACGATCCAACCCGGGGTGGGTATGAGTTGCAACGGGTCGCGCATGCTATCGAAGCCGAGCTGAAACGCGTGCCGGGTACACGTGATATTTATACCATTGGTGGTGCCGACCGGGTAGTGCATGTGCAGCTTGATGCCAGGCGTATGGCTAGCTATGGTATTGCGTTTGATGATTTACGCAATGCACTTATTGCTGCGAATGTTTCGCGTGATGCAGGGGCATTGATCGCCAATAACCAGGAAATCATGGTACAAGCCGGCACTTTCTTTACCCACAGCGAAGATATTGCCGCGCTGGTGGTGGGCATGCGTAATGATTCTCCGGTGTATTTGCGTGATGTGGCACACGTCATGACGGGGGCAGATCAGCCCGAACAATATGTTACGTTTGGCACAGGGCCTGCTGCTGCAGATAAGGGCATTACCTTCCAGGGGGAAGTCCCGGCAGTGACGATCGCCATCGCTAAAAAACCAGGCACCAATGCCGTGGCAATTGCTGAGCAATTGATAGAGCGTTTTGAGCAGATTCAAGGCACGTTTGTGCCCGACGGCATTCATGCCACTATTACACGAAACTATGGGCTCACTGCCAACGACAAGGCTATGACACTGATCAGTAAGCTGGTGTTTGCCACGGCGCTGGTGGTAGTGCTGGTAGGTTTTGCATTGGGTTGGCGCGAGGCATTGATTGTCGGCACGGCAGTGGTGATCACGCTGGCGATTACCTTATTCGCTTCCTGGGCGTGGGGCTTCACACTCAATCGCGTATCGTTATTCGCTTTAATTTTTTCCATTGGCATCCTGGTAGATGATGCGATTGTGGTGGTGGAAAATATTCATCGTCATCGACTTATGGGTGGAAAAAGCCTGTCTGAGGCAATTCCGTTTGCAGTTGATGAAGTAGGTAGCCCCACTATTCTTGCCACCTTCACCGTCATCGCTGCATTGTTACCCATGGCCTTTGTGTCTGGCATGATGGGGCCTTATATGAGCCCTATCCCGATCAATGCCAGCATGGGCATGTTTATTTCGCTGGCCGTAGCTTTTATTGTAACCCCGTGGTTGACGTATAAAGTATTACGTAATGCCAAGCATACTCACACACCTGATGTAACTGCACTTGGCCAGGATGACAACCGTTTGTATCGCGGTTTTAAAAAATATATCGGCCTGTTCCTGAAGGGTGATGCAGGTCGGTCGCGGCGTTGGGGATTGTTTGGCGTCATTATGCTATTGATTGTAATCTCTGTCGGCTTGGTGGTAACCAAGCTGGTGGTGTTGAAAATGTTACCCTTTGATAATAAATCTGAATTTCAAGTGATAGTGGATATGCCAGAAGGTACCACGGTGGAGCAGACGGCGCGGGTGTTGAATGAGCTGGGTGTTTATCTTGCTACCGTCCCAGAAATTACCGATTATCAAACCTATGCAGGCACGGCATCACCAATTAACTTTAATGGTCTGGTGCGCCAATATTATTTGCGTAAGGGGGCCAATGTCGGTGACATTCAAGTGAATCTGGCAGACAGGAAAAAACGTGATCGCAAAAGTCATGAGATTGCAGCATCAGTGCGCGCACCTCTGCAGGAGATTGGACGTCGTTTCAATGCCAATGTAAAAATTGTTGAAGTGCCGCCCGGCCCGCCGGTGCAAGCACCCTTAGTAGCTGAAATTTACGGCATTGACTATCCGGGACAGATGCGTCTCGCCCAAGAGGTACGCAAGGTATTTGAAAGTACCGCCGAAGTGGTGGATGTAGATGATAGCGTTGAGGCTGAAGCACCGCGTCTGATTTTTCAAATTGACCGCCAAAAGGCGGCGACACTCGGTATTACGCAGCACAGCGTAGTGATGGTTTTGAGTGCAGGATTGGGCGGTGACGATAGCAGTTATCTGCATGATGACAACGCTAAATATGCAGTGCCAATTCGTCTGGAACTACCCGTTGCCGATAAGGCATCTGTTGCGTCATTATTGCAGCTCAAGATACGCAGCCAGAAAGGCGCGCTGATACCCTTGTCAGAAATCGTGACGGTGCAGCAGAGTCGCCGCGAGCACGCGATTTATCACAAGGATTTATTGCCGGTGGTATTCGTCACGGGCGATGCTGCAGGCAAGCTCGATAGTCCGCTGTATGCCATGTTTGAAATGCGCGGGCAGTTGAATGATAAACTCATGCAACATGGAGAAAAAATTGACCAGCATCTGCTTAGTCAACCCGCTAACCCCTATCAGTATAGCCTGAAATGGGATGGTGAATGGCAAATTACTTATGATACCTTCCGTGACATGGGCATTGCATATGGTGTGGGCCTGATATTTATTTATTTGCTGGTAGTCGCGCAGTTTCGCTCTTACCTGGTGCCATTGATTATCATGGCGCCGATTCCGCTGACTATAATTGGCGTTATGCCTGGCCACGCTTTACTGGGAGCACCCTTCACCGCCACCTCCATGATTGGCATGATCGCTCTGGCAGGTATTATTGTGCGTAATTCGATTCTGCTGGTTGATTTCATCAATATCGAGGTGGCGCGTGGCGTGGCCTTTGATGAGGCGGTGGTTCGTGCTGGCAGCGTACGCGCCAAACCCATTGTGTTGACGGCGTTGGCTGCGATGCTTGGCGCACTTTTTATTCTGGATGATCCGATTTTTAATGGGTTGGCCATTTCACTGATCTTTGGTATCATGGTTTCCACGCTACTGACATTGCTGGTGATACCAGTCATGTATTATACGTTTATGCGAAATAGAATCTCTGTTGAGTAAAAGGTATCATCGAGGCTTTACGTTATTTGCCACCAGCCACACCAGCACCAATACCGGCACGCCGACTAGCGCGGTACCGGTAAAAAAACTTGCCCAGCCATAGGCATCAACAAACTCGCCTGAAAATCCGGCAATGAACTTAGGTAGTAGCAGCATCACCGAGGTGAACAGCGCATATTGGGTTGCGGAATAGGCCTGGTTTGTTAGGCTGGAGAGATAGGCGACAAACGCGCTGGACGCGATTCCGGAGGAGAGGTTGTCGGCCGAGATAGTGAATACTAATGCGCCGACATCGTGTCCACGCCCCGCCAGCCAGACAAACAGCAAGTTAGTAGCCGCTGATAGAACCGCGCCCAGCATTAGCGTGCGCATCACACCCATACGCATTGTCAAAATCCCCCCCAACATCGCACCGACTACAGTCATGATCACACCGTACACTTTGGATACGGTGGCAACTTCGTCCTTGGTGAACCCCATCTCCTGATAGAATGGATTGCTCATCACGCCCATGACCACATCGGAAATGCGATACACGGCGATCAGGGCGAGAATCAACGCGGCCTGCCATTTAAAGCGTTGGATGAAATCGATGAAGGGCGACAGCACTGCACCATAAAACCATGCCGTTGTATTCAGCGCGCCACCCGACAACCCGGCCGCCGCGAAGCGTTCGCGGGCATGCGCTTCATGCTCATTGATGGTGGTGGATATTGATTTTTCCGGTTCGTGAATGATCAGGGTGGTAAGTATGCCAATGAGCATTAAGCCAGCCATTACGGTATATGCTACCTGCCAGGGATGGAAGTCGTAGGTACTTTCAGACGGATCGAGACTCGCCGCAATCCACAGTGCACCCGCACCTGCTGTGATCATTGCAAGTCGATAACCCGTCTGATACGTCGCCGCCATCGCGCCCTGTTTCTCAACTTCCACGGCTTCGATGCGGTAGGCGTCGAGCGCGATATCCTGGGTCGCTGACGCAAATGCCACAGCCAGTGCAAACCACACCATATGTGTCAGATTCAACGCAGGGTCGGTATTTGCCATGCCCAGCAAAGCCGCCACGATACAAATCTGCGACACCAGTAGCCATGCACGTCGACGCCCTAGCCACGCCGTCAAAATCGGGAGATTCAACCGATCCACCAGCGGCGACCACAAAAATTTAAAACCATAGGCCAATCCCACCCAACTCAAATGGCCGATTGTCGCACGCGTAATTCCCGCTTCCGACAGCCAGAACGAAAGCGTGCCGAGTACGAGTAGCAGTGGCAGCCCGGCGGCGAAACCGAGGAACAGCATGCCGATGACGCGGGGGTGGGTATAGACTTTAAAGGCCTCGAGCCAGCGAGTTGTATTTTTGGTATCGCTCATAAGCGGGTCACGTCGTTACTCCATAAGCGTGGAATGGTGCGGGAGAATAGATGTTCATGGGGTGCGATGCGAGCAAAAGAGGCCATCCATCCATCATCCCATATCTATGCGGTAAGGATGTGAAATATTTCGCGCAAACAATCGTCTGGCCCTTGACGTCGTTGTCCAGATTCTTCTCGCCACCACGCCGGCAAGGTAAACAGTGTCGCTATAGACCCACCGCACGAGAAAGGATGCCGCTCTGGCCGTGTCGCGTAATGCTCATGGCTTGTCTTCTCCTTTGGCTATTTTCTCGAGCTCGCGGTCCTCGCGCTTCGCCGCCTGCATGCCTTCGGGCTCCAGCTGCTCGGCGCTGCGGTTGAGCCAGATGAACAGACCCCAGGCCGCGAGCATCGTGGCGGCGGCGAAGCCGATGCTCGCTGCATAGAGCAGGTTCTGTGCATCCTCCTGCGCGAAGCGGAAAGTCAGCACCACGGTCTCGATCGACAGCGCGACGATCAGCACCACCATGAAGCGCGACAGGAAGCGGCGCACGCGCGTCGGCGTGCTCATCTGCGTTCCGCGCTGCACTTCCTCCTCGAGGATGGTCTGGCCCAGCTCCAGCGCGGCGACCGCCACCGCGAGTATCGCGATGCTCTCCAGCACCGCGTTCAGCCGCTGCGGGAGCGGCGCCTCGTCGAAGAGCTGGATGCCCTGCCACAACTGCACGGCGGCCAGCCCGATCAGCGCGATGGCGCCTGCAAGAAACAGCAGGCTGATGATGAAGTGGCCTGCCGGAAACAGGCGGAGGAGAAAGTTCATCACAATTCCTTTACTGGTTTGAAACCCCGCCCGTAAGATAAGGAAGGAGCACCGTACCCCTATTCTTATGGCCGGGGTTTCACAAGGCGCGGTCGGGGAGAGGACGCAAACCCATCATCCCCGGCTAAACATCCACCGGACGAAAGGCCAGTATAGGGTGGCAACCCACCTTTTTTATAAACAAGATTAATATTATATTATAAACTGCTGAAAACTATAGTTCTCAGCAGTCATGGTTAATCTTACATTTTGTCTTTTTTCATGTCATGTCCAGGCATCTCATGGCCGGGCATACCTTTGTGTTTTTCCTTCATTTCTTTCCATTTTGCGGCCATGTCATCGTCTTTTTTCATAATTTCATCAAGGCGCGTGATCATTTTACCCAGTTTTCCTTTTTCAGCTGCGCTGGGTTGATGGTTAATATCTTTCAGGATCATCATCACTTCCTTCAACATGCCTTTGACTTCTTTCATGGTTTGATGATGTTCCTGCATCATCTTGCCTTTGTCATGACCCATCATGTCTTTATCGTCGGCATAGGTGTTGCCCATAAAAAGGACGCTGGTTAAAGCAAGTGCACTAAATAATTGTGATGTTTTCATAAACGGTACTCTCCTTGTGTTTTCGGGGGAACTGCATGTGACCGCAAAAAATATAGGCTTCATTTGAATGCACGTCAAGTGGCTACACGTGTGAGTGGTGGTAACTGGATGGGTAAGGTATGATCTGTGCCTGAAAATGGGCAAAAATTATTCTCTTTTTCCCCGGGTAGGGGAGGGCGTAACGAGGGAGGTGAGCGAGGTAGTGATGCGTATAGGTATTGTAGCGGGCGAGGCTTCTGGTGATTTATTAGGTGCAGGATTGATTCGTGCTATTAAACAACGTCTACCGGATGCAGTAATAGAAGGCATTGCCGGACCTGCGATGATCGCGCAGGGTTGCACCGCACTTTTTCCTGCGGAAAAGCTCGCTGTCATGGGTTTTGTTGAAGTTTTGGGACGTTATCGTGAGCTGCATGGCATACGCACGCAACTCATTCGCCACTTTCTCGACAATCCGCCGGATGTATTCATCGGCATTGATGCGCCCGATTTCAATCTGGGTTTGGAGCGCGTGCTCAAAGAAGCAGGCATTCCCACTGTGCATTATGTCAGCCCCTCGGTGTGGGCATGGCGGCAATGGCGGCTGCGCAAGATTGCACTGTCAACGGATTTAATGCTGACGCT
>JBKJTS010000162.1:0-8120 GCA_046590885.1 Gammaproteobacteria bacterium | reverse complement strand
AACCTGCGTCTAGTATTGCTGTTTATTTTACCGTGCATATTCCCATTCCAGGCCCACTTCCAGGATCGGTCGCCAAAGACGGGGACACTGGAGCACTCAACATTCCCTGATTATTTGCCCAATTTAGAACACTCCCTAATGGAATACCTATTCCTGGTGGAAGTGTGCTGCTAGCAACATCTATCATGACCCCTTTTGTTGCCTCTAGGGGATTGGGCCTTAGGATTTGTTCTACCGTAGTTGCCAGTAAACCTACACGAACGATGCGGTTCCTTCGTCACCGCATCCTACGGGCTTTGCTCCTGCATCCTGGTGTTGGGCTTCATAAGCGCGGCCTACCTACCACGCCGATCAAATATATAAATATATTTCATATAATTTATATAAAATAATTACCGGCCCAAATATTTTGATAAATTTTGTTGCCCATTTAGGAAAAGAAGAAAAATATTTTCCTAGATTAGGGTTATCAAACGGTCGTATGTCATATGACCAAAGTGTTAATGCAGAAAAAAATAAAACAATAAACATATTCATGAAAAAAAATGCAAAGCTATACGTGTTCATCACTCAAATTACCGAAAATAATTATTGGTTACACGTATTGGAATTCTGTAAATTATCTAGCAACATATAAGAATCCCCCGCCTTAAAAAATAAATCTACTACTTTTTCTGTGGGTTTCATGATCTTGACAACATCTACTACGGTTGTCATGAATTGTGCGTCATTTTTCTCAACCCCGATAGAATCCAACCATTGATTTGTAAAGCTTGTTTCAACATAGCCTCGCTGCCCGGTTATAGCTTTATCAAAATTACGAGCATTCTGCACAAAACCATATGCGCCATCTGCCACGGGATATATTGCCAAAGGTGCAACTGGACCACCGAAAACCACCCCGAAACTACCGGCTACTACTTCTACGCCATTAGCCACCATCCCGAATGCCGATTTCCCAGCCATTTGCCAGTCAAAGTCTGCTAAGCCTGATGGATCCGTAAACCCCAACGGATTATTCTTCACATACACATAGCGGTTCTGGGTGATGGGTTCGGCCAGCCTGCCCAGAAAGGGATCGGGGCTGATGAATCTTCCCAGGGCGGGGTCGTAGTATCTTGCGCGCAGGTAGACCAAGCCGGTTTCGGTATCGATTTCTTCGCCGGTGTAGCCATACCGGCCTGCGGTGGCGGGGGTGGGCGCGGTGTGGGCACCGAAGGTGTCGTAGCTGTTGCTGCTGGCGAGGGTGGCGCTGCGGGTCATTTTCGTTGCCTATTTAGAGTGGTAAATATTACAACCTGTTTATTTCCCAAAAACCTTCGCACAGCGCGCCTGACGCACAGCCATTTCAAATGTTGGCACCTCAAGCCAGGTGATATTGCTTCCAAAACATTCCTTCATTTAGCAAGCAACCCGGATGCAGCGCAGAGGAATCCGGGAAGTGCGTTCCCCGGATTTCATTTCATTGGGGTTACCTTGCTCATCAGCCCGTAATGTGCCAGTCATGCTCCATGAAGTTGGCCGTGAAAAAATATACCCCACCCGCCGCATGAGCGTGCCGGTAACGCGTTGTTTTACTGCTGCATCCTGGTGTTGGGCTTCATTTCATTCAGCCCAACCTACTGCACTCATATCCCAATGCTTGTAATGCCGGATAGGTGTCACTTAACTTTTTGCCTTGCGCATCAATCCCCAGCGCAAGCATCTTGAGGGT
This sequence comes from Gammaproteobacteria bacterium, assembly GCA_046590885.1. GTDB lineage: Bacteria > Pseudomonadota > Gammaproteobacteria > Ga007554. The sequence goes on along the minus strand of JBKJTS010000162.1, from coordinate 6,406 downwards.
TACGTCAGCCTCATATAGCGTTTTACCAAACTGAGTAAACTTAGTGTCGCCATAATACGCCACGTTGTATTGGCCATCGGGTGCTAAATTCGCACCCGGAAGATTTGGGCCCATATCTATACCGGGAGCCTCTCTTTTGGCATAGATAGAACGCAACGCCACCACGAGGTCATCAATATCAATTTTCTCGGCGATCGGCACCGTGCCTTCGCCGATAAATACCACCTCGTCTTTCACAGAGTCATAAGCTGCGCCACGAATGTTTGCAATGTCATTAACCAGCGTCAACGTTCGATCAAGAGAAATACCGCCTAAATCAGGTAGGCCACTAAAATTGTCAGTTAACCCATTGCCTGGAGAAAATTGAAAGTTAGAATTGTTACTGGCGCCACCAATGGGGCATATCTCAGCCGCACGCACAGGTGAAATAGCCAGCGCGAGACACAGTGCAGCAACGCCAGGCTGAACGATGCAATGTTTAGTGGAACGAGTCATTTTTATTGCCTATACAAATTAGTAAATATTAAAACCTGTTTATTTCCCGAAATATATTGATACGGCGCATTTTCGTTTTTTGTCATGCTTTCATTGTTTGATGTTTGCGGTTTATCAATGCATCTTGTCTAGCTTTTCTAGCTTTGTTATTCTTGCTCATCCCTCTGCCAAGCGCATATTACGATAAACATAGCTCGGCAGTTGGCCACTATCTTCTGCACAATCAATATCCCAGCATCGTTGGGCTTGGCTACAAGGACGAAAAAACATTAAACACGCTCTTGAAAAATATTATCGCCATATTTGCCATTCCAATAGCAACGACAGCTACACAAATAACATAAATAAACCACGTTACTGGATTAATTAATACAGGATCTTTGCGCAAGACAATCATCTACCGAGCTCTGGATCAGATTAATTTCCGTTTAAACGCCTCAGACACCTATAATAAGAAATTGAAAATCCTGCCCCAAGTACCAACAGCACCACCGAAACAAGCAAAGCTAAGGTTAATGAATATATCTGCCCATACATCAAGGTTAAAGGGCTCGCGAATACCATAAACACACCCAGCAAGCTCTTCTTTAAAGCTTTTTTGCATTCATAATCCATAATTTTAGGATACCTTCAACCCTAAGGATTTTCTAATCAAGTAAATTCCTGCAAGCATTGTCACTAGGGATATAAAATGATTCCAGACATTAAAATTTTTAAACATAAGAACATAGAAACCAACAAACAGACAGATCATGCCACCTACAATCATTAAAGCTTTTATCACCCAAGATTTACCGTTCATCGGATAGGACAAACACCAATCACATCACCTTTCTGGGGAAATAGTTGATGTACCGGTGGTTTAGCAAATGAAGAGTCTCCCACAGAATTCAAACTAAACTCAAAAAGCTCCCCCATACCTGGGGGTAGCTTCGAGCCAGCAATCTGAGATGCCACAGAGGTCATCGTGCCTTTTACAGCATCCCCAAGATCAGGCCGAACCATCTGCTCCAGCACACTAAATCCTGTCGACAATACTCCCATTAAAAATACCCACTCTGTTTCTCCAAAAGCAGCATTTGCTCCAACAGCCAATAGAGCAGTCTGCGACGCTCCTTTTAGCGAATCAGCAATAGGTGCACTATTATTATTTATATACGACCCAATATCCTGGTGCATCCAATTCCAATCAAGGGGTACAGGTCTAGATTGCGTTTCCCACCGCTGCGCGGCCGCCAAACCACTCGGATCCACTAACCCCAGCGGATTATTCTTCACATACACATAACGATTCTGCGTGATGGGTTCGGCGAGTCGCCCCAAAAACGGATCAGGACTGATGAATCTTCCCAGGGTGGGGTCGTAATACCTTGCGCGCAGGTAGACCAAGCCGGTTTCGGTATCGATTTCTCCGCCGGTGTAGCCATACCGGCCTGTGGTGGCGGGGGTGGGCGCGATGCGGGCACCGAAGGCGTCGTAGCTGTAGCTGCTGGCGAGGGTGGCACTGCGGGTCATTTTCGTTGCCTATTTAGAGTAAAAAATATTACAACCTGTTTATTTCCCAAAAACCTTTGCACAGCGCGACTGACCCACTGCCATTTCAAATGTTGGTGCATCAAACCCGGTGATATTGCTTTCCAAACATTCCTTCATTTAGCAAGCAACCCGGATGCCGCGCCGAGGAATCCGGGAAGTGCGTTCCCCGGATTTAATTTCATTCAGCCCAGCCTACTGCACTGCACTAACATTCATTAACTCCAAAAAATCTCCATCAGCAAGTTTTAACCTTGCTCTTATCACTTGCCATGTGCCCACTTCTTTAACAAGCTTAATAAAGACAGATGCATCCGTTTTTTCGCCCACAATGATAACTTCAAACTCAGCCCTTCCACTGACTCCACCATAGTGGAACGCATATCCCAAAGGGGCCAATCTCATTTTATTGATCTGGCCAATCACTTCTTTAAGAAGGTGATTTTTTCTAATAAACCTTTCAGCAGCTTCATACGGTTCGCTATACCTAGCAGACATGTAAATAACGATTGAAAGCAGTAACGTAAGACAAATGACCATGAGCGCATAACGCTGATACTTTTTTTTAATCACGGAAACCCTCATCACGGTACGTTACACCAAGTGCCTTGAACACCAATTGCCCCTCCCAGACGTGCACCAAATCTACCGTCAAAAATACCTGCTACACTGAATCCAGCGTCAGGAGGCGTGTTGTATCTGCTAAACCCACTGTTATCATAACGTACGCCTTCATGCTGCTCATAATTCACCCCAAGAATTCCAGAAGCAATACCCGCTTCACCAGTCACACCAATTGCAACATAACTTTGCTTGTCAACAGGGTTATATCCAGGGCTGGATCCATTCGGATCAAATACGACTCCTCCTCCCAAACCTATTCCACCTTGCACAGTCATGAAACCTCTCCCATTAGGGTTCTCACCAAAAGAGACGCTTCCGCCGAGGCCCAAGTAAAGCTCATACGTGATAGACCATAACCCACTCGGATCCTTATACCCCAACGGATTATTCTTCACCTACACATAGCGGTTCTGGGTGCTGGGCTCGGCGAGCCTGCCCAGGAAGGGGTCGGGGCTGATGAATCTTCCCAGGGCGGGGTCGTAGTATCTTGCGCGCAGGTAGACCAAGCCGGTTTCGGTATCGACTTCTTCGCCGGTGTAGCCATACCGGCCTGCGGTGGCGGGCGCGGTGCGGGCACCGAAGGTGTCGTAACTTTTGCTGCTGGCAAGGGTGGCGCTGCGGGTCATTTTAGTTGCCTATTTAGAGTTGTAAATATTACAACCTGTTTATTTCCCAAAACTCTTTGCACAGCGCGCCTGACCCACAGCCGTTTCAGATGTTGATGCATCAAACCAGGTGACATTGCTTTCCAAACCTTCATTAAGCCACCCGGATGCCGCGCCGAGGAATCCGGGAAGTGCGTTCCGCGGATTTCATTTCATTGGGGTTACCTTGCTCATCAGCCCGTAATGTGCCAGTCTGTTCCGTGAAGTTGACCGTGAAAAAATATGTCCCACCTGCCGCATCGGCGCGCCAGTAACACATTGCTTTACTCCTGCATCCTGGTGTTGGGCTTCATTTCATTCAGCCCAACCTACCGCACTGTGTTACCGTGGTTTTCACTAACAATGTAGTTCCTTCGTCACCGCATCCTACGAGCTACCTTGCTGCGTGCATCATTACCACTTATCAGGATTATTTTTTTTATTCAATTTATCGAGACAACTCAAATAAGAAGAGAAAAGTATGGCACCCAAAAATAAGAAAATAAGGCCCAATATACTTGACAAAATTAGATAATAATCTTTTCCATATTTTACTATTACAACCCCAGCCACCAAAATGATCGCTCCCGCCCAGCTTTTAATTAATTCCTTCCTACATTCTTTAATCATAAACATTCTCAAATGCATATCTTTATCTATTTTTTATAAAAATTAATTGCATTACGAAATAGCGTACCACCCAGAATTATGATGGCGAGTCCCGCACAACCACTCCACAATCCAAAATGCACGAACTTCATCACGTATAAACCAGACAAAAAACAAAAAAACCCGGCAACAAACATGAAACTCCTCATAGCTTATTGACTTATCGAATAGGACATACACCACCTATCGGTAACCCAGAAAAAACGCTCGGCTTTAAATAGTCCTGACCTATGTCAAGCGCGTAAGCTATAGGCGTCCCTATGAGTGGCGGCATTCGCTCCGTTGCCATCGTGATAGCAAGACGTGTCATCGCATCGATTGGATCGGGCCTGAAAAGCTGCTCCAGCACCATCGCTCCCGCAGAGATACTGCCATAAACAAGCACGCCTACGTCTAGATCGGCAGCCTTACTCAACCCTGAGGCTAACCCAGCCTCTCTGGCCGTAATTTTAAAAAAATCAGCCACGTCATTTAGTGCCCGTTTATTGAAACTATTTTTTTCTCGTTTAACCAGTTATTTCCCGCAGTAAGAAAATTACCTATATAAGCGCTGGCAGGATCATAAGCGCTATATATGTCGCTATCCAACCCTAGGGGATCCACCCACCCCAACGGATTATTCTTCACATACACATAGCGGTTCTGGGTGATGGGTTCGGCGAGCCTGCCCAGGAAGGGGTCAGGGCTGATGAATCTTCCCAGGGCGGGGTCGTAGTATCTTGCGCGCAGGTAGACCAGGCCGGTTTCGGTATTGACTTCTTCGCCGGTGTAGCCATACCGGCCTGCGGTGGCGGGTGAGGGCGCGGTGCGGGCACCGAAGGCGTCGTAGCTGTAGCTGCTGGCGAGGGTGGCGCTGCGGGTCATTTTCGTTGCCTATTTAGAGTAGTAAATATTACAACCTGTTTATTCCCCAAAACCTTTGCACAGTGCGAATTACACACAGCCGTTTCAGATGTTGGTGCATCAAACCAAGTGACATTACTTTCCAAACCCTCATTTAGCAAGCAACCCGGATGCGGCACAGAGGAATCCGGGAAGTGCGTTCTGCGGATTTCATTTCATTCCATCCGGGCTACCTTGCTACATTCTCAACAGCATAAACCAGAGCAATCCAATAACCCCTATGATCACATGCAACATCCAGCGCCACCTGTTTAGACCCCACCACACACCAAAACCAATCATCGCGTAAAACACCATATTCATAGCTATCGATATAGCCAAAATACTATAGTAATTTCCGTTTGGTCCGGCAGTAGCCATCATGACGATTGAACTGGGCCAAAACAGAAGCTGAATTTCTACAAACATGGCCCCAATTGTTAACCAGGCATGAGGCACTTTCTCAAGCACCGCCCACACCACACTAAAAAGAATGGGAATAACGCAACCAACTGCCGAAAAAAGTCCAACAAACTTTGCCATACCTATTTTGGAAACATCTGACCGAGGCCACCCATAAACTCTCTGGCATAAATTGTATTTGGTGTAGCAATTCCAGCAGCCCCAAGCACACCTCGCACATTGCTAACGCAGTTACGATTATCCAAATCATAATTACCCGGATTTTTCGTCACCTTGTCAAGAAATGTACGCATTGCCTTATCTTGGGCAGGGCTCGTATGAATCACGATAAATTCCTCTGGTTTGAGGGCATCAGGGAACATGCAACCAGGCACGGGTTGGCCGGAGTCGAGCTTGCTTGCATTAGTGATGGGTAAAACCCTGTGGTGTTCGTGGTGTTGACCCCTATTCCAACGTGCCCGAAACCTGATGCTCCCGGGTATAGCGCCACATAGGCATCCAGTCCCTGCGGATCCACCCACCCCAACGGATCTCGGGAAAGAAGTCGGAGCGCTTTTTAGGTTCGTCCTTAGTTTGTCTCGTTATGGCACATAGAATCACCATAGATTCGCGCCATCACTAATCTACTGAGCACGCGGGCCGAGGGTCGGCGTGTGCCAACCCACACCAAAAAAGACCAATCAGCCCCGGATGATCTATCTCTATTCCCCGTTATTGTAAATATTCGGAATAAAATTTTCGAAGCGCGTGTACTGCCCGAGAAAGGTCAGGCGGGTGGTGCCGATGGGGCCGTTACGCTGCTTGGCAATAATGATTTCGGCTGTGCCTTTGTCGGCGCTGTCTTCGTTATATACTTCATCACGATAAATAAACACGATCAAATCGGCGTCCTGCTCGATCGCGCCGGATTCGCGTAAGTCTGACATGATGGGGCGTTTATTAGGCCGCTGTTCCAGGCCGCGATTAAGCTGCGATAAGGCCACGACCGGCACGTGCAATTCTTTTGCCAGCGACTTCAACGAACGTGAAATTTCTGAAATTTCAGTGGCGCGATTTTCTTTATTGCCCGGCACCTGCATGAGCTGCAAGTAGTCGATGACAATCATGCCCAACCCATGTTCCCGCGCCAGGCGGCG
>JBKJTS010000152.1:0-5268 GCA_046590885.1 Gammaproteobacteria bacterium | reverse complement strand
GGTGTTTCTTTTGCATCGGAACATGCAGAAACCATCAATGCTGCACATAAAACACCGCTGGGAAAAAGGGTGCAAGGCCGGAAAAAACCAAACATCAGCGTAGGGTTCTTAAGTAAGAAATTACATCCAGCATCTCCTGGTCGCTAAGCAGGCCTTTATACGCGGGCATTACACTGACACCATCGCGTATACTCGCCAGCAGCGCCATATCCGGCTGAAACAGCCGCTCACGGCGTGAAAAATCCGGCGTACCCGGCATATTGCTCACACCGCCGTCGCCGTGGCATCCCGAGCAATGTGTAGTGTAAATCTTGGCGCCATTTCCTGGGTCAGCAGCATACGTTACCGCAGCGTTTCCTAACAGCAGCCCAGCAGTGATCAAGGTCGTGAATAAGTAGCGTCGCAGCATGGTAGTTCTCCTGTTACTGTCTTATATTAAAAGGCAAAAGGGCAGCTGCGTGGTCATCTCGACCGCAGGGGGAGACCTCTTAAGATCTCTCGCATTCGTTCGCGACACGGATTTCCTGCTACGCTCGAAATGCCACCTATCTGACCGTTAATGTTAAACGGGCAACTAGAAGCGACTCACAGGAATGGCGTCTACATTTACTGGCTTGCCTTGATGGGCATTTTCCAGCAATTGAATCATTGCCGCACTATCCCAGTCACGCGGCCCCACCATCTCACCAATAAGTGTACCATTGGGAGCGATCAGCAATGTGGTAGGATAAATCTTGATACCCAGGGTGTCGCGGATAACCTTAAGATCCTTATCAATAAAATCGGCAAACGTCACCGCCTTGTCATGGAGGTATTCGCGCACTCCGTGTTCATCCTCGTCTACTGACACTCCCAACACGGCAAAATGCCCAGCATCCAGGGTCTTGCTCAAACGCTCGAGACTGGGCATCTCACGCCGACACGGCGGACACCATGTCGCCCACGCGTTAAACACCACCAACTTGCCACGGTAAGCCGCAAGTGTAGTTTTGCTACCGTTCAGCCCGGTCAATGTAATGTCGGGCACGGCTTGTCCTACGGTTAATGCAGAGACCTGGGTATTATTGTCCCCTGTACCAGCTTCGCAGCCACATAACAGCACAGGCACAAGCAACATCCCCACACAGCGCCGCACATGGATGTGGAAGTGCTGTATGAGGCGTGATGCCGGAAACAGCCGCCGCACATGGATGTGCAAGTGCTGTGCGAGGCAGGATGCCGGAAACAGCCCCAACCCTAATCTGAACCAAGGCACTATGCACCGACAGCAGCGCGATAAGAAATCACGGCGCCACCGAGTCGATCATGATCTTTATTCCGGTGGTACCCACTTTCACCACTGCACTGCTGCCCTGGAGATCCCCCGCACGGGGCATGGCATCACCCGATTTTGAAATGCGCGCGCCGATAATCACTTCTGAAGCACTTGACAGCTTCATGGTGGGCATGGCGGCCATCGCGTCATTGAGTGCGAAGGTCAGTGGCAAATCTTTGGCCTGAGCGCGCATGATGGCGAGTGGCATACGAGATCCGTTTCCGGCTGCAGTGGGCGCGGCACGGGCGAAGATAAACAACGTATCTGTGGGCGCCATCTTGCTTGCCAACGCAGGCGCGAGGGTGACTGTGCCAGCCACACCAGCACCACTATCATTGATATTGCTGCTGGCAGCAGCGGCAAGCGGCGCATTGCTGTTAATGCCCCCATTGAGACCTGCCAGGCTTGATGCATTGGCATTACCCGATGTCCTGCTCAATGCAAGGCCGCGCGCTTCTTCGATATTGGCCGCCATGGTTTGCGACACCTCGGAATTGGGTGGCAGCAGCTTCAACAGGTGTTCCCAATATTTCACTGCGCCAGTAAAGTTTCCGGATTCAAATTCAGCGGTGCCGCCTAGCCACAGGGCTTTCTGGTTATTAGGGTCGGCCAGCAACGCACGGCGTATTAATGCAATAGACTCCCCATCAAGACGCTCGCCATTTGCCATTGCCATTGCGTCGGCATAATCGGCCAACAGCTGCGCGTCATTTGGCACCATCGCAGAAGCCTTGGAGAAGGCTTCTGCCGCTTCTGCATGACGGCCCATCGCATACAGCGAACGGCCCAGCACGGCCCAACCTTCCGGATCTTCAGGATTGGCGCGCAGCCGTTCAACCAAGGCGTCCACCATTTTCTGAATTTGCGCAGGCGCATCAGAATGCTGTTGCCCGGTCGGCGCATCGGCATTAGCACTAACATTGGCTGGCGGTGACAACGCGTCGGTGCTGCCCAGTTTGAGATACAACAGCACCGTGAACAGCGGCACCATAATACCAACAACAATCGCCGTTGTGGGGTTACGCCCGGCACGATTGGTCGCCAACTGCACGGCCGGCCCGGCCGTCTCCGGGGCAGCACTCACATCTTCCAGCAAACGTCGCTCTAATTCACGACGAGCCTGCGCATATTGCTCAGGCTGTACCATGTCATTACGCAGATCATTTTCCAGCTCGGCAAGCTGATCTTGATAAATTTTGGTGTTAACCGCCGAAAGCTCAATGGGCGTACCCTTTTCTTTATCTGGGCGCTGCCATAAAGGCGGCAAAACAAACAGCAAAGCGGCGATAATAAAACACGCCGCCACAATCCAAAATACAATCATGCCCCAGTCTCTCTCTCACCATCATTGGTTCTATTGTTCAATAACAGAGCGGCACGTGTACGCTCCGCATCCGACAGCGGCGTATATGCCGCGATGCGCTTGCGCCGACGCAACAAGACAATTAACAATACCGTTGCGCCTCCCACGAGCAGAACCAGGGGGCCAAACCACAGCAAGACTGTGGTTTGGTTCATCGACGGCCGAAAACGCACATACTCGCCATAACGCGCCACCAGATAAGCCACCACCTCAGCATCGCTCTTGCCGGACTGCATTAAAGTACGTATTTCACGAAGCAAGTCGTGCGCCAACTCGGAGGGCGAGTCTGCCAGCGTATTGTTCTGACACTTCAGGCAACGCAGCTCTTCAGCTAATGCCATAACGCGTTTTTCCAGCACGGGATCTTCCGCTACAAGCTGAGCTTCACCGGCCACTGCCAGCGGGGAGTTTGCCCATAGCATGGCCGCCAGAAATAAGGTTCCCAACAACTGTTTCATATTTTTTCAAGCTCCTTCACTAATGGCAGGATCTTGGTTTGCAGCGCTTCCATCGTCACTGGCCCAACGTGTTTGTAGCGAATAATGCCCTGGCGGTCGATGACATAAGTCTCCGGCACACCATACACGCCATAATCAATACCCACGCGACCATCTGCATCGAAGGCGCTAACCACATAGGGGTTGCCAAGTTGACTTAACCAATTCACACCGTCTTCACGTTTGTCTTTATAGTTAAGCCCATAGATTGGCACCAGACGCGCGCGCGCCAGTTCCATGAACAACGGGTGCTCGTGACGACAGGAAGCACACCACGACGCCCACACATTCAACAGCCAGACCTTACCCAGCATTTCAGCGTTGCCAATCTGGCTATTGGCGTCATGTAATTGCGCCACACGAAACGCCGGGGCGGGCTTGCCAATGAGCGGCGATGGCACCAAGCTGGGATCTTTCCCTAAACCCACCCACAAAAACGCCACCAGTGCAGCAAAAATGCCCAGCGGCACCAAAAAACGCAACATCAGGGTTTATTCTCCAACTGCGTTGCCAACCGCGCACCTTCTTCAACCGTCGTTCCCGGCATCATAGCGGCACTGGCAGAACCCTTCGCTTCCGCTCTTCCCTGTGTGGCGGCCGTTCCCAGTATTCCGCCTCCTGCGGCGCTAACACCTCCCTGTGCAGCGGCTTTGCGCGCCTTGCGTTCAGCAAAGCGATAACGACGGTCGGACACGGCGAGAAAACCACCTAGGCCCATAAAGAAAGCGCCCGCCCAGATCCAGTCAACAAACGGTTTGTAATAAATACGCACACTCCACGCGCCGTTACTCACCGGCTCGCCCAGCGAGACATACAAATCACGCAGCAGACCGGTATCAATCGCTGCTTCGGTCATAGGCATGTTCTGCACCTGATAGTGGCGCTTTTCCGGGTGCATCACGCCTTCTTCCTTACCGTTTTTGCTAACATGGATGTAGCCGCGACTGGCGGTGTAATTCGGCCCATCAATATCCACCACACCATCAAAGCGAAACACATAGCCGCCGATAGCGGTCGTGTCGCCGACTCCCATACGCACGTCCGTTTCAACTTCATAGCCTTTGACCAGCGTGACGCCAATAATGAATACCGCAACGCCTACATGTGCCAGCATCATGCCGTAGTAACTACGCGACTGCCCCGCCAGCCTGGATCCCAATGTAGATCCTGGCGCGGCAGAACCCTGCGGCTTGCCAACGCGCTGCCAAATGCTTTGCACGGTGGTGGTGATAATCCAGGCAGCCAGTAACAACCCCAGGCTCACCAGTGGAAACCATTCCCCCATCACAAACGGCAATATAATTGCCGTGGCAGCACTCACCGCAAACGCCCAGCGCAGACGAACAGCCATTTCAGGTAAACTTGCCTTTTTCCAGCGGGCGATGGGGCCAAGTCCCATCAAAAACATCGCCGGGGCCATCAACGGCAGAAATACGCTATCAAAATAGGGCGGGCCCACCGAGATCTTGCCCATATCCAGCGCATCAAGGAACAGTGGATATAATGTACCCAACAGCACCGTACCGGCAGCCGCCATAAACAGCACATTATTGCCCAACAACAGCGACTCGCGGGACACCAGATCGAAGTTGCCACCCAAACCTATTTTGGGTGCACGCCAAGCATACAGCGCCAGTGAGCCGCCGATCGTCACTACCAGGAAGCCCAGGATAAACACCCCACGCTCGGGGTCAGTGGCAAACGAATGCACGGAGGTGAGTACGCCGGAACGAACCAGGAAGGTGCCGAGCAGGCTTAGAGAGAAGGCCACAATCGCCAGCAGCACCGTCCAGCTCTTGAAGCTGCCCCGCTTTTCCGTTACCGCCAGTGAATGGATTAGCGCGGTACCCACCAGCCACGGCATGAACGAGGCGTTTTCGACCGGATCCCAGAACCACCAGCCGCCCCAGCCTAATTCGTAATATGCCCACCAGCTCCCCAGCGCGACACCGAAGGTCAGGAAGGCCCAGGCCGCTGTTGCCCAGGGCCGCGACCAGCGCGCCCAGGCGGCATCAAGCTTGCCACCCAGCAAGGCAGCGATGGCGAAGGCGAACGCCACCGAAAAGCCCACATAGCCCATATACAGCATGGGG
>JBKJTS010000130.1:0-11799 GCA_046590885.1 Gammaproteobacteria bacterium | reverse complement strand
GAAGAGGTCATGACCAGCATGTCTGCATTGGCAGAGCTGACCGTGCTGCGCGCACAATCCTATATTATGGAGACACTGGTGCAACAGTATGGCCAGCCGATAGGTGAACAAAGCGGCGCACCGCAACAATTGCTGGTAATTGGCATGGGCAAACTGGGTGGCATGGAACTCAATGTTTCCTCTGATATTGATCTTATTTTTATCTATCCAGAAGACGGCAACAGCAATGGTTCTCGCTGTATAAGTAACCACGATTTTTTTACCCGCCTGGGGCGTCGTCTCATTAACCTGATTAGCGAACTAACCCAAGACGGATATGTATTCCGCGTGGACATGCGTTTACGGCCTTATGGTGACAGCGGACCATTGGTGATGAGTTTCGCAGCGGTGGAGGAATATCTGGTAGAACAAGGTCGAGAATGGGAACGCTACGCCTGGATTAAAGCTCGAGTAATCTCTCTGGCAGACTATCCCGCTACGCAAGAGCTTATGCAGCTCGTGCAACCCTTTATATTTCGCAAGTATCTCGGCTTTGTCGCATTCGAATCCATGCGCAAGCTGCACGCACAAATTAGCCAGGAAGTGCAGCGGCGCGACCGCATTGATAATATCAAACTGGGGCCAGGCGGTATTCGCGAAATTGAGTTTATCGCCCAAGTTTTTCAATTGATACGGGGGGGACGCGATGCCAGCCTGCGCATCCGTCCCACCTTGCATGTATTGCAACTTTTGCGTGAAAACGGCCAACTTACCCCAGATACCGTAACAGAGTTAAGTATAGCTTATGTGTTTTTACGTAATCTGGAGCATCGCCTGCAATATCTGGAGGACCAGCAAACTCATGACTTACCTAGAAATATTACTGATCAAGTGTTGCTAGCCGAAAGCATGGGCTATCCAGATTACGATGCTATGTTGCAACAATTAAACCACCACCGCGCGTTAGTTAGCGAGCAGTTCGCCCAAATTTTCAGCACGCAGAAAGATAACACGACAGCAAGCGTGCTTTGGCATGAGAATTTAAATGCGGAAGAGTTGCAAAAAGACCTTGGCAAATTAGATTATGCAGACACAACAACTCTGGCTGAACGGCTGTTGCATATTCGTGACAGCGGCCGCTACCGCCAACTGCCGGATACAAGCCGCCAACGCATAGATAAACTGATTCCGCAATTCATCACGCTATGTGCTGTGCCGAGCAACCGTGACCAAACCTTACTACGCATACTTAATCTATTGGAAAGCATTAGTCGACGCGCGTCCTATCTAGCCTTTCTGGCCGAATATCCAAAGGTTTTGCCACGCTTGATCGGGCTCGCCAGCGCCAGTGAGTGGGCATGCGAATACTTAATCAAGCATCCCATTCTGCTGGATGAACTGCTCGATACGCGTGAAATCTATCAAGCGCCCGATTGGATTGCTCTAGATGCTGAAATGCTGACACAACTGGATCAATGCGATACCGATACCGAACGCCAAATGGATGTGCTTCGTCAATTTCAGCATGCCCAAACATTCCATTTATTGGCAATGGATTTGCAAGGGCTGTTGCCGTTAGAAACGCTAAGCGATCATCTCAGCAACCTGGCCGATCTGATTTTGCACCATGTGTTGCAACTGTGCTGGCGTGATGCGCGCAAGAAGCACCAACAGCAAGCGCAATTTGCCATTATTGCCTATGGCAAACTGGGTGGTCGCGAACTTGGCTATTCTGCCGATCTCGACCTGATCTTTTTGTACGACGATCAGCATCCCGACGCAGCAGAAATTTATGCGCGGCTGGCTCAGCGCATCAATACGTTGTTAAGTAGCTATACCTCAGCGGGCCGTTTGTATGAAATAGATTTGCGCCTGCGTCCGAATGGCGCTAGCGGCCTGTTGGTCAGTTCAATTCCCGCATTCGCTGAATATCAGCAGCATCAAGCCTGGGTGTGGGAACATCAAGCGCTGACACGAGCGCGCTTCTGTACCGGCGATATAAAAATTGGTAAGCAATTTGAAACCATTCGCAACAACGTGTTGCGCAAACCGCGTGATCTGGATGTACTGCGCCAGCAGATCGTAGCAATGCGGCAGAAAATGCCGGACACCCATCCAAATGACAGCGATTTATTCGATATCAAACATGACCGCGGCGGCATGGTAGATATTGAATTCATAGTGCAATTTTTAATACTGGCCCATGCTCACACCGAGCCAAAATTGACTACCAACAGCGGCAACCTGGCACTACTAATGCTTGCCGGTGAATTAGGATTAATAAAAGTAGAATTAGCGGAGGCGGCCAGCAACTGCTACCGCACCTTACGTGCTCTGCAACACAAAATGCGCCTGAATAACCAATCACCCTATCGAATTGACAGGAAAGAAATCGACACCACATCAGTGATTACGCTATGGGAACAACTCTTGGGGCCACATTGTCAAGAAAAAAAGTAGCACTAGCCTGATAAAAACAAAACACAACGATAACCCAACTCCAACCTGGATTTTTCGAGATTAGAGACACTCACGACCACGCTCCTCGCGTTATCACTACCTACTCACAAGATGCTTCAATGAACCACAGGAATGGAATAAGGAATCAATGGGGTGATTAATCGAATCTGACCCTCATGGTACTCGGTTAACTGCGTTGCAAAGCACAGCCTATGGTTACAACTTGGTGCGCTGAGAGAAGGCGAAAGCGGCATTGCTCGCGGGACGTATTGCCACGGATACTGAGCTTTACCGGTGCTAAGCGGCTGCTGAGTGCATTCACCGATCAGCTTCGTCGAACATCGGGCGATCAAGTTCGCACCTTGGTCGCAACCGTGACGGCCAGCATCGCTACCCTGCGTTTGCCGAATCGGCCTGACAGAATAAAGCCTCACGCTAAGAAACGACGACCCAAGAATCTTCCGTTGTTAACCATGCCACGACAAGTCGCGCGAGACATCATTTGTACTCAGCGAGTGCTTAACCGAGTGCCATGAGACCATGGCCCCTTTGATTCACTGTGCTGAGAAACTCAAGACTGGCGGCTGTGGCTGCAATGGAATCGTTTGCTCGCTTGACACGGGTCGACTAATGGGTGACCCCTTTGATTTATTTAGCGAACACTCCAATTCAATTCAGGTAATTTATTCAGCGTACCAAGACTCGATAACAAGCTGGAACGAAGCCATTCTTGCAGCTTGTCGGCAAGCTTCGCGTCACCCAGCACTTTAATATCCCCTTTTTTTACTGCATCAGCAAAGCGCAGTTGGCAAATCCAAATCTCTGTCATTGTCTTCAACGAGCATTTGATCACAATGTTGACATCGTAACCGTTGTCATTCAAACATAGATCTATTTCACCGTTTTCAGACACCAGCCACCAATCTTGTGCCCCTGATGGCGCATCGGCATATTTAAAGTGAACAACAATACGATGGCTGGGGAAGATGGCTGGATCTACGCTCCGACGCATATCCCACATCAATAAACCGGCATCCAGATCTCCCTTGTTTAAATTGGAGGGAACCCATCTGTGTCCCCATGCGCCCAGCAATTCTACAACCGGGCGCAACTCTAATCCTGCCGGAGTCAGGTTGTAAGTATGGTTTCCCTTGCTGCCACTGAGGGCTATTACGCCAGTTTTCACCAACAGTTTAAGCCGCGCAGATAATAATGTCGGCGACATCAAAGGCACGCCTTTCTGTAGCTCGCTGAAGCGCGTGCTACCGGCGATCATTTCCCGGACGATTAACAAGGTCCAGCGCTCGCACAACAATTGGGTTGCTTGCGCTAAAGGACAGAACTGACCATAAGTTTTCATATTTATTTCCCCGCAGAAATTCGGGCGGCATTAAACCCGTTAGCTTGCTACAGAATTTGTAGTTCTCATCGCCTGATTGTAATGCTATGGTAAGTCAACCTCACACGCAACATCGCTATTGAAGAACTTTTTATTCGGGGGTCAAATATGAGCGCATCACTTTATGAAAGACTGGGCGGAACTGAAGGTATCACCAAAATAGCCAATGATGTTGTAGACAAGCATTTGGTAAATAAAAAAATATCCACACGATTTGCCAACAGTGATATATCCAAACTTAAAGATGCTGCCGCCACATTTTTTATCACAGGAACGGGTGGCCAAAATGTCTATAAGGGCAAAGATATGTTGGCGGCGCATAAAGGGATGAATATCGCAGCCGGGGAATTTATGGCGGTTCTGGATGATGCTTTATCTGCCTTGGGGGAAAACAACATCGGCCAGCGCGAGCAAGAAGAAGTTTTATTTGTACTCTACAGCATGCGGTCACAAATAGTGTTGGTTTGAGTTATCTGCAAAATATCAAAAGTATGATCCGTCGATTCACATTCGAAGTGCGGCATCCAGTTGCACAGCACTGTCAACCGATAAGGAGTAACCATCATGTATCACCAAACCCTGATTGGCCGCTCAATACAAGCGGCATTGCGCTATTCGTTGTTGTTCTTGTTGAGTCTGGTCGGCTCGTTCGCCCACGCACAAGCGCCTGCTGAAGAACAGGCAATAACGTGGACTGCCCATGATGCGCAACTTAAGTGGGGTCCCTGCCCGCCGTTCTTGCCTAAAGGATGTGGCATCGCCGTGCTTCACGGCGACCCTGCAAAAGACGACGTCGACGTGTTCTTTAAAGTGCCCGCCAAGGCGACCATCCCGCTGCATTGGCACACTTCAGCGGAGCGCATGGTGCTGGTAGCCGGCGAGCTTCATGTTACCTATGACGGTCAGAAGAAGGCAGTACTCAAGGCAGGGACTTATGCGTACGGTCCCGCCAAACGACCACACAAGGGCTTCTGCGCAAGCGCCGTCCCCTGCGTCCTCTTCATTGCCTTCGAATCGCCGTTGGACGCAGTGCCGGTCGAGAGCACAGAAAAATAGCGGTAGTGCCGTAGGGCGTCACGGCGATAGCCGTAATACGCCGAATGTTGCCGCAACCCATTCGGCGGAGCGTGGTTGTCGCCGCCTTGGCGGCTTACAACCACGGCCTACCCCTTGCGGGTGCAATGCCCTTTAGTTATTGCGCCCCACGTACTGCATTTGTCAGGTTGCCGCAAGGCCACCGTGTTCCCCCTGTGTGATTCGCTCACAACCCCAGCCCCCGCGCCAGTCTTGGCAGCTTACCCACCAAGCCCATGGTCTGACGCGCCAGGATATGTTTCAGCGGGGGCAACAGATCAACAGCCACTAATCCAAGATTGCGCCCCAGCGTAAACGGCGTCAGCGGGTTGGTGAAGATGCGCACCAGGCTGTCGGTGAAGGCAATGGCGCGGCGCTGGTCATTGCGGCGCCAGTCTGCATAATCTGCCAGAACTTCCATGCTGCCAATGTCACGCCCGGCGCGGCGGGCATCGACCACGATTTGCGCGAGGGCGGCGACATCGCGCAGCCCGAGATTAAAACCTTGCCCGGCAATGGGATGCAGGGTGTGTGCGGCATTGCCGATGATGGCAAGATGCGGGCGCACATGTTCACGAGCGGCTGTAAGCGCCAGTGGATAAGCGTGACGCGTGCCGACTTTCTGCAGTTTACCCAGTCGATAACCAAACGCGGCTTGCAGGGCATGCCTGAACGTGTCGTCATCCATGCGCATGATGTTGGCTGCCGCGTCGCTGGCCACTGTCCAGACGACGGCGCAGCGGTTGTCATTTATGGGCAACATGGCGATGGGGCCCGTGTGGGTGAAGCGTTCGTAGGCGGTCTGTGCGTGGTGATGTTGGGGAGTTATATTGGTGATAATGGCGGTCTGGTGGTAGTCCCATGTGGTGGAGGCGATCCCCAGCCGTTCGCGCACGGCCGATTTACCACCATCTGCCGCAACTACCAGTTGCGCGGTGAGGGTGCGCTCCGACTCAATATGGGCACCCGCTTGATCTCGAATTTGATCTATTACAGTGACCTGAGCGACCCCCTTGGCAGTAAGCGTCGCATTAATGGTAAGGTCTGTGAGCAGGGCGGGGCAGATTAACTCCACATTGGACAACTTTGCCAGCGCGCGCGCCAAAATCTGGCCCAGCACGCGGCTCACCACTACATAGCCCATCGCCTCTACACCTTCATCGGCGCAATTCAAGCGCGTGACGCCAAAGTGGCCACGGTCGGAGACGTGAATTTTTTTAATCGGCGAGGTGCTGTCAGCCAGCAGCGGCCACAGGCCCATGCCTTCAAAGATACGGCGCGTGCCATAAGCCAGGGCGATGGAGCGGTCATCATAACTCGGGGGAATAGCCATATCCGGCGCGGCTGTATGTATCGACGTGGCCTCGATCAAGCCAATGCGCAAGCCCGGTTGATTACCCAGCGCGCACGCCAAACTGGCGCCGACCATACCGCCGCCGATAATCAGAATGTCGTAATCGCTTGTAGCCATATTTACCCGGAAAATCTAATGGGGGTTTTATCATTAAAAATCCGCTCAAAACCAGGATCCCTTAATATGTACGGGATGACAATCCCCTGTCATGTCATTTCAACAGTAGGTAAGTATTTTACTGGAACACACTACGAGGCCATTAGCGCTTCAATCTCTGCCACGGTTTTGGGTGCGTCGCGGCTGAGCACATCATGGCCGTGTTTAGTCACTAGCACATCGTCTTCAATTCGGATGCCGATGTTCCACCACTTTTTTGGCACGCTTGCGCTGCCTGCCGGGATGTACAGGCCCGGCTCAACCGTAAGTACCATGCCCGGCTCAAGGGTACGCCAGGTGTTATCGATTTTGTATTCACCCACGTCATGCACATCCATGCCCAGCCAATGGCCGGTGCGGTGCATGTAAAACGGGCGATAGCTTTCATCTTTAATAAGCTGCGCAGACTTGCCGTTGAGCAGACCCAGCTTGACCAGACCAGTGGTGAGCACGCGCACCGCTGCCTGGTGCGGCTCGTTCCAGTGGTTGCCAGGAAATATTTTGTCGATGGCCGCATACTGGGCCGCCAATACCAATTCATAGAGCGCCTTTTGCTCCGGGCTGAACCGCCCATTCACAGGAAAGGTGCGTGTGATGTCAGCGGCGTAATAGTTAAATTCCGCACCGGCATCAATCAACAGCAAATCGCCGTCATTGAGACGGGCGTTGTTATCGTTATAGTGCAGCGTGCAAGCGTTGGCGCCGCCACCAATAATAGGATTATAGGCAGGAAACCGGCACCCTTCGCGGACAAATTCATGCAGCAACTCGGCCTCAACCTGATATTCCATCATGCCGGGTTTGCAGGTCTGCATAGCACGGCGATGTGCCGCAGAAGACACCACCGCCGCACGCCGCATCGTTGCCACTTCAGCACTGCTTTTGAACAAACGCATTTCATGCACTGGTTCGCTCAGTGATGAAAACACGGCGGGAGCGCGCACCCCACTGCGTGACTTACCGCGTACCCGGTTAATCCAGCCCAATAGCTGCTGATCAAACGCGGGTTGACGGCCCATGTCATAAAACACCGTGCGGCGGTTTTCCAACAGGCCCGGCAGGATGCTATCAAGTTCGCCGATAGCATAGGATTCATCTGCGCCATACTGGAGCCGTGCGCCTTCCTGGCCCGCGCGTGGGCCATTCCAGATTTCCATTTTGGGGTCGCGTTCACGGCAAAATAATATATACGCGCCCTGTTTACGCCCCCCAGGGACATGCAAGTGCTGCGATAGGCCAGATGCTGAAAGCATCCGATTGGGCACTAGCACTGCCACCGCATCCGGTTCGGCAAAACCGGTGAGATAATAAAAATCACTGTCGGGACGGTATGGGTATTCACTGTCACGGTTGCGCAATGCCTGCGGCGCGGCGGACAGAATCGCCACGCCATCCTTGCCAATGTGGCGCATCAAGTGTGCGCGACGCCTGGCGAATTCCTGCTTATCCATTTAGTGCACCACCACATCATCAGGATGCGGTTTACTGATGGTGCGCAACTCTTCCCGCACCAGCAACACACCCATGCGCACATACTCGACGATCTCCGCGTAGGCGGTTTCGTCTTCATTCGTCGCTGCATCTGCATCGGCGTGCATCTGGGCAATTTCCGCCATGTCTTTGATGATTTCGTCTGAAGCTTCCGGCAACTGGCCGACCTCCTCAATACCACCCATACTCAGACCCAGCACAAATCCCTGACACCACTCCGCCAACGCAGCTGCGCGCTTTTCCAGCGGCTCATCGTCACTGGGTAATAGTGGATGAAAACCATAGTCTATGTCATTTAACTGATCCAGCACCCGACCCAGCAAAGCGCTGAGCAAGGCGCGGCCGTCTTCATTCAGCTCCATCTCTTCGCTGGAATCTCCACTGGCATCCGCATCGGGATCTGTACCCAGAATATGGGATATCCAGGTGGCGCTATCCACTGTTTCATTCACGCACAGCAAGCCGCTCAGCAACCCATGGCATTCAGCCACATCGGCCGACGAACCCACACGCCGCAACGCTTCATTCAACTCATCGTACTGAGAAAGTTCAACATCGTCTGCCATCAGTACTTCCCCTGTTTGTATACGCTGCCCGATTTGCGTTTTCACTGACGTGAAAACGAGCTTTGATACTATGCTATCATCCCTAGTAACGGGTTACATCATAATGTTGGCTCAAGCCACCGGACAAGGATGCGGAAGGTAGCGCAACGCTGCACAGGATGTACAAAATCCTCCACACACTACCCATTGACCACGCGGCGCGTCCGGTCTACTATTTGATCCATGAAAACTACCAAACCTGAAACCCCCGTTCACGCCATTGAACAAGACCTGCGTAACCTCGAGTTTCGTATCGATGAGCTTATCCAGGTCTGCGACCGGCTACGCGAAGAAAACGTTCTGCTCCGCAGCCAGCAAATCAGTTTATTGGCTGAGCGAACTAACTTATTGACCGAGCGCGCCTATCTCGTTAAAAAAACCGAGGTCGTCAGCTCACGGGTGGAATCAATGATTCTCCGCTTTAAATCCATGGAGTATGACGCATGAACAGCGCCTTAAACACGGAAAGTGTTGCCGTTAGCCTGCAGATCCTGGATAAAGAATATCGTATTGCCTGTCCGGCAGAAGAGCGCGATAACCTGCTAGCCTCAGCGCAGCGCCTCAATGAAACCATCCAGGACATCCGCGACAGCGGCAAGGTAGTGGGGACAGACCGCATCATCGTTATGGCCGCGCTGAATATTACCCATGAACTACTCCAGCATCACTCCCATAAAGATGGCACCCCTCAATCGCTTGCCCAGCGCATCAAAGTACTGCAACACAAGGTTGACGGCGTCCTGCACCGGGATCGCCAGCTCGAACTATAGCGTACGAAGACGGGTGAGGGCCTTGCACATCCGGCGTTATGCATGGATACACGATTGTCGTGGCAGGCAGAATTCCGGGTGAGCGATCCCCCACCGTATTGGGCATCCTGCCCGGCGTACGCTCGTTAGCTGCATCCCTTGTTTACGGCCGCTTTTCCACAGATGGTGTGCACCCGCTTTTTCAGCTAGAATAAGGTTGGAACATCCCCTGCAGTGCCCGTGTACGGACTGGGTTTTTCTTGAGCCTAATTCTTAAACCCGGGAACTTGTTTGCTGATATTGTTGTGCATGTCCACGCCACTTCTGGTGGCGTGGAAAGCCTGATATATCGCACAAGTACCCACTTGAACCATTGGTTCAAGAACAAAGGTCTGTTACGTCACAGGCGGAGGATGTTCCTCTTTGTTATTACCAGACACAGACCCTCACCAGGAGTTACACCCCGAATTACGCTGGGAATTACGCCGACAGATGCGCGCTCGGCGGGCCCGCCTCAGCCCCACCGAACGAGCCGATTCCGCGCTTCATGTGGCGCACCGCATTGCCCACTCCGCACTGTTTCAACGCAGCCGCCACATTGCCTGTTACCTTCCACAACGCGGCGAGCTTGATCCAACACCGCTCATGCAACGCGCCTGGGCGATGCGTAAAATCTGCTATTTACCGGTATTAAGTCCCCTGCCCGGTGGACGTTTATGGTTCGTGCCTTACTCCGAAGGTGATCCCTTAACACGGAATCGTTTCGGCATTCTTGAACCTAACCTGTCGACTGCGCACCGCGCACCGCCCTGGGCGCTGGATCTGGTTTTAACACCATTGGTTGCGTTCGATACTCACGGCAATCGTCTCGGCATGGGTGGTGGATTCTATGACAAGACCTTTGCTTTTCTTCGCCAAGACTTATCTCATCGCCATCATTGGCGCAAACCACGCCTGGTCGGCATCGCTTACGATTTCCAATGTGTTGCAACATTACAACACTATGCATGGGATGTTCCGTTGCAGGCGATTGCCACTGAGCAACGACTCTATCTACCCACTCGTCTTCGCGCAAAGGACATACCGTGAATTACTGGCTGATGAAATCCGAGCCCGATTCGTTCAGCATCGACATGCTCAAGAACCGCCCGTTGCAAACTGAACACTGGGATGGGGTACGCAATTACCAGGCGCGCAACATGCTTCGTGATCAAATGAAAGTGGGCGATTTAGCCTATTTTTATCATTCCAATTGCAAAGTGCCTGGCATCGTTGGCATCGTCAAAATTATTAAAGAAGGCTATCCCGACTTCACTGCATTTGATCCCGATCACCCACATTACGATGCTGGTAGTCATCCCGATCAGCCACGCTGGCACATGGTTGACGTGCGCTACGTGCGCTCATTCAGTCGCATCATCAGTCTTGATGAAATGAAAACTCACGATCAACTGCATTCCATGACGCTCTTGAAACGTGGCAATCGACTCTCTATAATGAGCATCGCAACAAAAGAGTGGCAATATATTTTAAAACTCGATACACTTTTTCACGAAAACTATTAAAGTAATCAGAATCGCTTGACGATATAACCTTCGTTAAGACACGAAGTAGGTTGAAAGTTAGTTATACTTAACCGCGCCCATTTTAGTTGGGCAAATGTGCATTTCACATATGGAGGAGTAAACCATGGCTTTAAAGAAAGCAGTTCCAAAGAAGAAAGTTGCTTCAAAGAAGAAGGTTGCAGCCCCTAAGAAAAAGGTTGTGTCCAAGAAGGTAGCTTCAAAGAAGGTAGCTTCAAAGAAGAAGGTCGCAGCCCCTAAGAAAAAGGCTGTGTCCAAGAAGAAAGCAGCCCCTAAGAAAAAGGCTGTTGTAAAGAAGAAGAAAGCTGCGCCAGTAGCAATGTAATTTAAAGCGTAGTTATGTAGTAAACAAAAGGCCCGTAACGGGCCTTTTGTTTTTGTGCTTCACCTTAATAAATGCGGGGATAAATGCGGCTTTCACACGGGAAAATACGGGGGTTTCTGGCTTAACTCAGAAACAGCCGGTACGCCGGATTCTCGGTTTCATCTTCATACGCATAGCTCAAATCTGCCAGATAATCCTGAAATGCCGCCGTCTCTACGGGGGGAACCTGCACCCCCACCAGCACCCGGCCATAGGCGTCCCCATGATTGCGATAGTGAAACAAACTGATGTTCCAGCGCCGCCCCATTTTATCGAGAAAGCGTAGCAACGCACCGGGCCGCTCCGGGAACTCGAAGCGGTAGATCCGCTCATGTTCAATTACGGGCGGGTGTCCACCGACCATATAGCGCACATGCAGCTTGGCCATTTCATTCTCTGTCATATCAATGACGGGATACAGGGCGTCCTTTAGACACTGCACAATTTCATGCCGCTCCTCATCACCCTGTGTCAGCTTGATGCCGACAAACACATGGGCGGTGGCCGCGTCGGTCGCTCCCGGCGTCCTCGGCAACCGCTCCCTGCGTTGCTCTACCTCCTGCATCCATGCAGTCGTGCCTCCCG
>JBKJTS010000229.1:0-10116 GCA_046590885.1 Gammaproteobacteria bacterium | reverse complement strand
GCCGTATGAGAAAATCTACCGTATCCGTTACCGCCAGGACGGCATGTTAAGCGAGGTCGCCACGCCGCCTGTAGCGATGGCTAACAAGATTTCTGCCCGCCTCAAGGTGATGTCGCGCCTGGATATATCGGAGCGTCGTGTGCCGCAGGACGGACGCATGAAGATGGTGTTGTCGAAAACCCGTGCCATTGATTTTCGTGTTAACAGTTGCCCGACGCTGTTTGGCGAAAAAATCGTGTTGCGTATTCTGGATCCGTCCAGCGCCAAGCTGGGTATTGATGCGCTGGGGTATGAGCCCGAGCAAAAGGAATTGTACATGAAGGCGCTGCACATGCCGTATGGCATGATTCTGGTAACGGGGCCTACGGGTAGCGGCAAGACCGTGTCACTGTATACCGGCCTGAATATTCTCAACACCATGGATCGCAATATCTCCACTGCCGAAGATCCCTCCGAAATAAATTTGCCCGGTGTTAATCAGGTTAACGTTAATCCCAGGGTGGGCCTGACGTTTGCCGCGGCATTGAAGGCATTTTTGCGTCAGGACCCGGACGTAATCATGGTCGGCGAAATTCGTGATCTGGAAACTGCTGAGATCGCTATCAAGGCCGCCCAAACCGGCCATATGGTTTTGTCTACCCTGCACACCAACGATGCGCCGCAAACTCTCAGCCGCTTGCTTAACATGGGCGTTGCGCCCTTTAATATTGCTTCAGCCGTATCGTTGATTATTGCCCAACGTCTGGCGCGGCGCTTGTGTTCCAAGTGCAAAACCGTGGCGGATATTCCGTCACCGGCATTAATCAAAATAGGCTTCAAGCAAGACGAGTTGGATGGGCTAACTGTGTATAAGCCGGTGGGCTGCGATCAATGTTTTGAGGGTTACAAAGGGCGTGTGGGAATTTATCAGGTGATGCCCATATCCGAAGCCATGGGACGCATTATCATGGCCGGCGGTAATGCCATGCAAATTGCCGATCAGGCACGCCAGGAAGGTATTCCTGATTTGCGTGCATCAGGCTTGAAAAAGATCAGGCAAGGCATGACCAGCCTGGAAGAAATCAACCGCGTAATTACGGAATAAGTGCCATGGTAGCAAAAGTGCTCAAGAGAAAAGAAGCGAAAAAAGAACCCAAGCTGGATCTTTTTGCCTGGGAAGGCACCGATAAAAAAGGTGGCAAGGTAACGGGTGAAAGCCGTGGTGCTAATATTACTTTAGTTAAAAGCGAATTGCGCCGCCAGGGTATTAACCCGAAAAAAATTAAAAAGAAATCCATGCGCGGCTTTGGCGCCGGCAAAAAGAAAATCACCGCTAAAGATATTGCCCTGTTTAGCCGTCAACTGGCGACCATGATGAGTTCTGGTGTACCGTTAGTGCAATCCTTTGAAATTATCGGGCGCGGTCATGACAATCCCTCCATGCAGGATTTGATACTCGCCATCAAGGCCGATGTTGAGGGCGGTAATACCCTGACAGATTCAATGCGCAAACACCCGTATTATTTTGATGATCTGTATTGTAACTTGGTACAAGCAGGCGAGCAGGCCGGTATTCTCGAGAGTCTGCTGCATAAAATCGCGCTGTATAAAGAAAAAGTGGAGGCCATTAAGGGAAAAATTAAAAAGGCGTTGTTTTATCCTGTAGCAATTGTGGTGGTTGCATTTATTATTACAACCATTTTGATGATCTTCGTTATCCCACAGTTCGAAGCTTTGTTTAAAGGCTTTGGCGCTGATTTGCCTGCCCTGACCAAAATTGTCATTAAAATTTCTGAATTTTTTCAAGCATGGTGGTGGGCTATTTTCGGTGGAATTGGCGGGGTGATTTATGGTCTGGTCGAAGCTAAAAAACGCTCACGAAAAGTGAATCAGGCTTTAGACCGCATGTTACTTAAGATCCCGATTCTGGGCGTAATCGTTACCAAGGCAACGGTGGCACGGTTTGCTCGTACCTTAGCTACCATGTTCGCGGCGGGTGTGCCGCTGGTAGAAGGCATGACCACAGTGGCAGGCGCCTCAGGCAATATCGTGTATGAAACAGCGATTCTTAAGATACGTGATAACGTCGCCAGCGGTATGTCGCTACAGGCATCCATGCGCCAAACGGGTTTGTTTTCCAATATGGTGGTACAGATGGTAGCAATTGGTGAAGAGGCTGGTTCGCTGGATGCGATGCTAAGTAAAGTAGCGGACTACTATGAGCAGGAGGTCGACGATGCTGTGGATGGCTTAAGCAGTCTGCTGGAGCCCATTATCATGGCGGTGTTGGGTGTTATCATCGGTGGGCTGGTGGTAGCCATGTATCTGCCCATCTTCCAAATGGGCAACGTGGTAAATTAAAATCCCCCTTTTTTTCAAAGGGGGGAAATTACCATGAACCGCGCTAACCCTCCTTTTCAAAGGGAGAAACAACCACACCGCCTTAACCCCCTTTGAAAAAGGGGAGAAGGGGGGGCTTTTAAGGATGCCGCTAACTCATGACAGCTTTGATTGACTATTTCCAGACCTCTTCAGCAGGATTCATTGTGTTGGCGGCGGTATTGGGATTACTGATCGGCAGTTTTCTTAACGTGGTGATTTACCGTCTGCCCATAATGATGGAGCGCGAATGGCGCGCCGCGTGCGCTGAGACTTTGTCACCGCATAGTACAATGACAGGTGCGCAGGCTGAAGCGGCTCTTGCCGAGCCGCCGTTTAATCTCATCACACCGCGCTCGCAGTGTCCCAAATGCAAGCATGCCATCACTGCGCTGGAAAACATCCCGATATTGAGTTATATGCAATTGAAAGGACGCTGTGCAGAATGTGGCACGCCCATTTCAATGCGGTACCCTTTGATTGAAGCCCTCACCGCCACACTCTCGGCTATCGTTGCCTGGCACTTTGGCTTTGGTTGGGCGGCGGGCGCCGCGTTGCTTTTAACCTGGGCGCTGATTGCCCTTAGCTTTATTGATTTCGACCATCAACTACTGCCGGATTCGATCACCCTGCCATTTCTGTGGGTGGGGTTAACACTCAGTCTGTTCACTATTTATGTCGACAGCTTTAACAGCATTATTGGTGCATTGATGGGTTACCTGAGCCTGTGGACGGTGTATGTACTGTTCAAACTGCTGACTGGCAAAGAAGGCATGGGACATGGTGATTTTAAATTGCTGGCGATGCTCGGTGCCTGGCTGGGCTGGAAGTCGTTGTTGACGGTGGTCCTGCTCTCTTCTCTGGTTGGAGCCATTGTGGGCATTGCCTTGGTGTTATTGCGCGGCCGTGATAAAAATATCCCTATCCCATTTGGCCCTTATCTGGCAGCCGCCGGATGGATCACGCTATTGTGGGGTGATGACATTTCAGGAGCCTACCTGAAGGTGTCGGGCTTAGGATAGAATAGAAGCGTCTATTTTGGTACGACGCTTACTAGCAAGCTCTGTCATGCCGAACGTAGTAAGGGATCTTAAAATGCCTCGCTGTGCTCAGCATGACATGGAAATCCCCTCATGCTTAAAATCGGTTTAACAGGCGGCAGCGGCAGCGGCAAAACGACTGTTGCGCATTATTTTGCTGCGTTAGGCGTGCCGGTGATTGATGCTGACGAGATTGCGCGTGAACTGGTAACCCCTGGCCAACCGGCATTGCAGGCCATTGTGGATGCGTTCGGCCCAGCGGCACTGGACAGCGCCGGTTATCTGGATCGGGTGCGA
This sequence comes from Gammaproteobacteria bacterium, assembly GCA_046590885.1. Lineage (GTDB taxonomy): Bacteria > Pseudomonadota > Gammaproteobacteria > Ga007554. Next base: position 6,421 of record JBKJTS010000229.1, on the reverse strand, counting down.
TTGCGCGCCATGGTGTTTGGCGAGGCGGCTAATGCCAACCCCGGACCCCGCCAGTTGCTTGAGGCAATCCTTCACCCTTTAATCCGCGCAGAAATGCAGTGTCGCGCGCGGGCCCTGACTGCTCCTTATGGATTACTTGCCATCCCCTTGCTGGTAGAGGGGGGACAGAAGGATCTGGTGGACCGTATTCTGGTGGTAGATGCACCGGAAGCATTGCAATATCAAAGGGTACGGAAGCGTGACAGATTGTCGCTTGACGCCGAAATCACGGCGATTCTGCGTACCCAGGCCAGTCGCCAACAACGGCTTGCGGTAGCTGATGATGTGATTTTTAACGACGCTGATTTAGACAAATTGCATCAGCAGGTTGTAGTTCTGCACCATTTTTATCAGGAATTAGCTGTCGCCAATTAACGACGACATCTCTATCTTTTTGCGCTATTATTCCAACGATATTTGCACTATTATTAACTGCATTCTGCACCCTCACATTCTGCTGGGTGTGGAAGAGTATGAGTTAATGAACAACATCGGTGAATATTTAATGGGCGACTTTTATAAGCCTATATTATGATAGCCGATCCTAAATGGCGAGCTGTAACCCCAAGCACCTAATCTCGAGCACCTATTAAGTGCAGACAAAAATAATTTACGAACAGCCTCTAAACGAACGAATTCGAACCTTTCTCAGGCTGGAATTTCTGTTTGATCAAACCAAGGTGTCCTTGGCAGGAGAATCGGTATGGGACAGCCGCGCCGCGTTGACGGGCATTCTGGAGATTTTAAGTATCTTCAGCCGGGCAGATCTCAAAACGGAGCTGATGAAAGAACTGGAAAGACAGGCGGTAGTGCTGGAACGCCTGGATGATAAACCAGGGGTAGACCGGGAGCGGCTAAATGATCTGCTCAATCAAATGGACACGCTGATTGACCACCTGCATTCGCTGAAAGGTCAGGTGGGGCAAGACCTGCGCCAGAATGAATTTCTGAGCAGCATTCGCCAGCGCATTACGATTCCAGGTGGCACCTGTGATTTTGATTTGCCAGCCTACCATTTTTGGCTCCAGCAGCCCCCGGCCAAACGCCGCCTGCAATTACAGCACTGGTTTAAAAATTTCGATGGCATTGCCCAAGCTACCAGCCTCATGCTGCGGCTGATACGCGAAAGCGTCCCTGGCGTCAAAGAAGTAGCCGAAGCCGGGTTTTTCCAGAAGTCACTGGACCCGAGTACACCGTGTCACATTGTGCGCGTTACGGTACCGCGCGACTGCCCCTATTTTGCCGAGATCAGCGGTGGGAAGCATCGTTTTACGGTGCGCTTTCTTGAACAACGTCTCGAAGAGCGCCCAGTACAGACCACCGATAACATCCCCTTTGAATTGAGTTGCTGCATTATATGAACGTATCAGGGATCGGCAGCGGACAACCCGTGGTCACTTGCCCGGGTTGCGGCAAAGCCGTGGCATGGGCGCCAGAGCAACAGTGGCGTCCATTCTGCAGTGAGCGCTGCCGCTTGATTGACCTGGGAGAGTGGGCGTCAAATACGCGCCGTATTCCGGTGAATGATTCTTTTCCCGAAAGCCCGGCTGAATAGCGCGTCCGCGGCAAGCCTGACGTTACCCATCGTCATCGTATTAACCACGCCACAGCGATGAAACCGCCGCGATTCCCTGCCCGCCGTGCTCACAAACTTGCTGTATGTGGCGCTGCGTCATGCCCCCCAATGCGTATACAGGCAGCACTGCCAGTTCAGTAAGCTCCCGAAAACCCGCCCAGCCGAGCGGGCTTACTCCGGGATGGCTGGCGGTTTCCAGCACCGGAGAAACTACCGCGAAATCAACGCCGAGTTGACCGGCGTGGGCCAGCTCTTTGGCATTGTGGCACGAGGCTGCTACCCACAGCGGATACTCTGACGATGTGGCTGAAGATGGAAAGGGCCGGGTGCTTAATGACATGAGCCGGGAGCTATCCAGATGCACACCATCGGCGCCCAGCTCTTCTACCAACGCGGGCGGCGCATTCAATATTAATTGGGCTTGATAGGCGTGACACACCAGCAACGCCTGCCGCGCCAGTTGCCTGTAAGCAGTTTCGTCGAGGGTTTTAGCCCGCAGTTGCACCAGACGTATACCGTCGTTCACGAATAGACAAGTGTCGCCAGAGGGCCGCTCCAGCGCATCCTGCACTTGCGCCACTTGTCCATCCATGGACGGCGCAGGATGCCAGCGCAACGAGCGTTCCAAACCGTCCAGAAACTCCTGGGTATTAGCGGAAGGTTCTGGCGTAATGAGGTAGCGTGAGGGCAGGCGCACGCTTAAAGAATCGGTCTGGCATTTTTTCATATAAAACAGAAGCTATCGATTGAGTAGGCGGCTATTAGTGCCGCGCAAGGGCACTTTTTGCCATTTTGTGTCACACATCACAGGTGCTGTGATAGATGGCACACAGTAAATTCCGTCGCGTTTTGGCAATATAGCCTCAACAGGCAATACAACCTATCAGGAGTGCACCATGTTTAAAATGATATTTCTGATTATAGCAGCCATCCTGGCCCTTAGCGTACCTGGCGATGGTCCTGCCTTGCTGGTGAATAATCGGGACTACATATTGGCGCTGGTGGCTGCGGTGCTTATACACCCTTGGGTCGTCAGACAATTTGATTAAATTTTTGCGGTACCGTGTCCAGAAAGAGCACTTTTTGCAATTTTGCGTCATGGGTCACAACAGGTTTGATAGATTACGCACAGTAAGCCCCATCCGGTGTTGATAATATAGACTCAACAAAACATCACCCTTATCAGGAGCAGAACATGTTTAAAGTTATATTTTTGGCCGTCGCAGCGATCATCGCCATTACTGTACCAGGTGACGGGCCAACGCTGTTGGTGAATAACCGTGATTACATATTAGCGCTGGTAGCGGCCGTGCTGGTGCATCCCTGGATTGTCAGACAGTTTGATTAATAAAAAATAAAAAAGCACCGGGGCAGCAGCCCTGCCCCGGAATAACTGGCGTGTGGGTGACCGCAGCAGCCTGCTGGAGTTAGGTCACATCTGCATACCAAAACAATTTTTAAAAATCTACGCCAATGCCAAGGAATGGCCCTTTATTTTTCATGGAGGCAACCATGTCGCCATCTGTCAGTTCCACGTCGATAAAGCGGTAGCCGCCGGCCACATACATGAACGGCAAAGGATTAAGTTTAACCTGGGCAGTAACATCATAAAGATGATTATCCGCATAGGCGATGGCCATGCCATCCACTTCAGCACTCACAAACGGGCCGCTGGCACGCAGCACGGCTTTTAACATGGGTACTGGCGCAGAAAAATCAGCCTGGGCCGTTTGGGTATTATTTCGTATGGTAATGTTGCCATCAATGAATTTAATGTTTGCGCCAAGCTCGGCTTCAAGGATGCCAATATTGAGCGGTGAGAACGTCCAGCCCAAATCATAAGTTTTCAAATCTACAGTGGAGGTAACTGACGTGGAGGCAGGAAAGATTTTATTTTCATACGTAATGGTGCGGCTCAAGGTGCTGGTAGCATCATACTTAAGCGGTGTAACGCCCACATACAGGTTGCCGAGAAAAGTGATGTGTGCACGCCCCCGGATAAATACCAGGGATTTATCATCCAGTCCCAGATCATTTTTAAGATCAATCACCGTGCTGCCAGAGCGGGTTTCGCCGGAAATGCTGGATTGCCAGCCTACCGCTTCCAGTTCAAGATCAACCGGCCCCAGTGCAAATGCAGCACTGGCAGGTAACAACATTAATGCGCTTAGTGTCCATACAGTTTTTTTCATGATGCCCTCTCTTTATGGTAAGGTAAAATTACAGTATGACTCTATAAAACAAAAAGGGTAATTGGAACCTCTTGCGAATGACTAATACTACATCTTAAGCTTTCCCCCTATGGTTCAATTACCATTATTTATAAATTCATACCCTACACGTACTCGTCAACTTTATGAAGCGGCATAGACCGCCCCTTTCCCAACAAGGCAAAAGACTGATATTCGTTAATGGCGTATTGCGCCATCGTGGGTATGCCACCGCAGGCAGGCGTGCTGGTTGTAAGATATTGGCTAGTTTTATAGAAACTTGCAGTATCAGTATTTACGGTTGAATGCTTGCCTAATACCTCGCCTTTGGCCACATGTTCTATGGGCAGCTGTGAATCTGCTGCGGCATCCCGACGTGGATGATGGGGGAGCTGGGTTTCCTGTTGTCGCGGGAGCCGGCCAGACTGTGCGGGGGGCACTACATATATACCCCGCATAGTAATAGGCCTCATTAACGCACCTTTCTCAATGTAACTGAAGCAGATTGTGCCGGGCGGTCTGCCCGAGGCAGGTCGCGAGGATTGCAAGAATAGCGGCATGGCCTGATTTTACACAAAAATTTGTCAACCATCTTAGATTTGACTAGCCTCCATTTTTTTGAGAAAACTGCACATGCCGCCACTCTTAACTACTTTGCAGAGAGCGCCTAGAAAGCAATTTTTACGCCCACATGCGCGCCTTCATCAAGCACCGCGTCGGGGCCAACTTCAAGGCCGAATTTAATTTTTCGATAGCCAAGATAAGCAACAGCCTGCGGTAAAATTTCATATTCTAAACGTACCCCGGTTTCAATAAACCGATCGGCATCACGAAAAGTGACGATGTTCGGGGCAAAATAAAATTGTCCGGCAATACCAAAGCGGGAAGCCGCCGACGGTGAAAAGCGTACCTGCGTGCCTAATGCCAAGGCAAGCGCGTCACTATTGTCAATCGTTGCCATGACACCCTTAAAGCCCATCCCTACCGTCACACCCGGAAACCCAGTACCTACGTCATTTTTGACTAAAATGCCAGCGTCACCAAACAGGTTATCCTGATCGGTGTAAATAAATCCCGTATGGAATTCGGTTTTTCCGAGGCTATCGCGGCCCATTGACGAGCTGTATTGAATCTGGGCGCTGTTATCACTCAGATTAATATCAAGCGCGCCTGCCCCTGCAGGAGCGCTGGCCATGGCGAAGGCTAATGAAGTGGTGCCGACCCATGCCAGCGAACGTACGGAAAAACGGTGTGTTAACATAACTCTACTCCTTAAAAAAATGATCCTGACATTACTATTTTGTTATGCGTGCTTGCCGCATTTCAGCAACAGTGGCTCGTTGCCCAATATTAATTAAGAAGCATACCACAGGTGATTCATATAACGAACCCGCTATAGCTGCTGCGCTTGTCGGCGTGCATGAGCATTTTGACGCTACCCTCCTATATCTAAGGCCGCCCCATAAATACACTCTTCAGCGAAATGGTAAGCAGATTCTAAAATCTTAACGCAGCACGCGCGCACACCCAGACCTCAATTTTCTCTACCCCTGCGCCGCGCAATGTGGCAGCAAATTCTCCAGCTGTTGCCCCCGTTGTCATAACGTCATCAACAATCGCGACATGGCGTACTGAGAGTTTTTTGACAACACTGAATACCCCTTTGACATTACGCGGTCGCTCATTAGCGGGCAAGTCAGACTGAATTGCCGTGGCGCGTTGCCGCTGGCAGTGCTGGTAGTCTATGGGGATTTTTAACGCGCGTGCGATAGGGCGCGCCAATTCCGTGGCTTGGTTATAGCCGCGCTCACGCAGCCGCGCGGCGTGCAGAGGTACGGGAATAATCAGTTGGGGGAGCAGGGAGGGGGAAGTAAGGCGCACCCGTTTTTTGAGTTGTTGTGCCATCAATTCGCCAAGCAGGCGCGCGATCGCAAGTTTGCGGTTGAACTTCAGGTCATGAATCAAATGATCGACCGGATGCGCATACTGGAACACGCTTAAGGTGTGATCATAGCTGGGTGGGTCTTTGAGGCAACGTCCGCACCATGCGGCGGTCTCAGAGACGATACCGTGCAGGGGCAGTGCACACTGATAGCAGGCTGAGGTTTGAATAGGCAAGTCGGCCTGGCAGCCCCGGCAAATGTCCAACTCTGCCTGCCCTTGGGTACCGCATACCGTACAGGTGGGGGGAAAAAGCCAGGATTTTATATTTTTTGACCAGATGTTCACTTTATATAGTACTTTAAGTTGACAGGGCTGTGGGGTCGGTTAATATCAGTTAAGTGGATCCGCTAAGCATGGTGGCCGCTTTCGGCATCATGCGTTGTGCATGGATGGACAAGTGTCACGAACGCTGGATGTCCAAGAGCGGGGAGCGGTAGCTCCCGGCCCATGCACAATCCCGCGACACTCGTGCTTCTATACACGTCGCAGTATGCGCAAGAACCGCCCAGACAAGTTGCCAGGAGTAATCCTCGCCTCGAACAACCCAATTATAGAATACGATAAAAGGAGCACCATAACCATGTCGATGAATGGCGAAATCTATCAACGTATTGACGCCATTACTGCGCGCACTCTGGCGGGCGGTGAAATG
>JBKJTS010000195.1:0-5141 GCA_046590885.1 Gammaproteobacteria bacterium | reverse complement strand
CTTGCTCGATATTAATGACCAATGGCGGGATGGCGATGCGTACCGCGTCGCAATCGTGGATTATCACCAGGAGATTCTATGAGCAAGAAAATACCGCCCATTCATCCGGGCGAGCATCTGGCAGAAATTCTGGAAGAGCTTGACATTAGCCAATACCGGCTGGCCAAGGACATTCATGTGTCCGCGCGGCGCATCAATGAGATCGCGCATGGTAAGCGCGCCATTACAGCGGATACTGCTATGCGGCTGGGGCGTTATTTTGGTCAGTCGGTCAAACCATAATTAACCTGCAGGTTACCCCTCAGGTCGTCTTACAACCTCGTTTCAACGAAGCCCCCACCCACGGAAATCCCCGTAGTACGCGCCAGGAACAATGGAGATGATGGGGCATGATAACCACCGCATCCATGCGAACGGGATGTCTTGCCTGCGAACAGTCTGACCCCATTTATCTTGTTGAGGACGGCGGCGTGACTGAGCGCCATTTTGTGACTTGATCGGGGTTCTATATCAAGAGCGTGAAGCACACAATTCCCCCGCCCAGCACGATGTTGACAGCCACCCACGGCCGGATGCTGGCCAGTGCCGCACCGCCCGCAACCCAGTCACTGGCTGCCACGGCACGGTCAAGACGCTTGTACAAAGCAAAGCGCATATGGCCAAAAATAACCACCATCAAAATGCCCAGGGCGGCCATCACCGTCCAGTCCAGCGGCATATGGAATGAGCCGCCCGACTGAACCGTTTGTTTGGCGACCCGCCCAATCATCCACAGGCCGCTGACAAGCGTCAGGCTGGCCACCACCAGAACAGCCCGAAAAAATCGGCCCAGAACAGCGTGCATCAAACGCACCCGCTGCGGCATATCCAGCGCTTCAACGGCTGGGCGCAAAAAGAAATGGGCAAACACCATGCCGCCAATCCAGACGATCACCGAAAGCAGGTGTACAAGTTTCAGAACGCTATAAATCATGGGTCATCCTTTTAAAAACCGCTATGTTGCCACTGCAGAGGCCCTTGGTCGCCGCTACCCTGCATCCGTCCCTCTATCGAAGGATAAATGGATTAAGACATTGATCCTTCGATAGATTTTTCTTCTATATATCTGTTTCTCGATTACGCCGCAAGCGCCCGGTAAAGATTGTAGAGGCTGACGATGATGATCAGCGTCCCCACCAATATCAGCAACGTCCGCGCATGGAGCTTCTTGCACAACACCGCCGCGAACGGCGCGGCGAAGAGCCCGCCGAACACCAGGCCTATGATGATAGGCCAAGTGGTGGTTTCCATCAACAGCGCAAAAACTGCGGCACTGGCCAATGTCAGGAAGAATTCCGCAAAATTGACCGATCCGATGGTGGTTCGCGGATCGTTTCCCGAGCCGATCAGCGTAGACGTCACTACCGGCCCCCAGCCACCACCGCCCGCCGCATCAACGAATCCGCCAAACAGGGCGAGCTTGCCGACATGTCTCGGCGCATCTTTGCGCAAACGCAGTTGGCGAAACGCCTTGCTGAGGATGTAGATACCCAGCAACAACAGGTAGGCGGATATGTAGGGCTTAAACATGGCGCCATCAATCTGCGTCACCAATATTGCACCCAATATTCCGCCCAGAATACCTGGCACCAGTAAACGCACGAACAATTGTTTATTCACGTTGCCGAATTTTGCGTGGGCGATACCCGAAACGCCGGTAGTGAAGATTTCCGCAATGTGGACGCTCGCGCTCGCCGCCGCAGGACTGGCACCTGTTGCCAGCAGAAACGTAGTCGCCGTGATGCCGTAAGCCATGCCCAGCGCACCATCCACTATTTGCGCGAAAAAACCGACAGCGACCGCACTCCAGAAAATTCTGTTGTTGAGCGTCTCGCCGATAATCTGCCAGCTATCGAGCCAGTTATTAGAAAGAAAAAAACGCCCGGTCAAAAACAAGACTAATGCAATCAGCACCGTAACGGCAAACCACACTGCGGCGCGCAGAAACGGGTGGGTGCCAGGGTGAGAGACGGGCTCCTCGACCGGCGGAAGCCCGAGTTGCTGGTGTTCCTCATTGATTGGATTTGGCGTCAGATCCAGATTACGGATTTTCATAAAGGGGTATCCTGCATTTTGTGTAAACGGGTTTTCAGTTTAAGTGGATTCATGCGGTCTTCAAATGGATCAATGGGGTCTGACGAGGTTATTTCGCAATGCCCGCCAACTTGAAGCGATTGACACCTTCCGGCATGGCATCTATCATCGAAGTTGGCTCGTTCAGCGTTGCAGAATGATCATACTTGACAAGGATATCCCCATGAAAAAAATTCTATTCGCGGCATTGATGGCCGTAACCGTTGCACCGGCCTACGCAGCCGACGTTGGCGTTTCGGTTAGCATCAGTGAGCCCGGCGTATATGGACGCATTGACATCGGGAATTTTCCTCAGCCACAACTCATCTCCCCGACACCTGTTATTATTCTCCGGCCAAGGGGCGTAGTGCGCGAACCGATTTATCTTCATGTGCCTCCCGGCCACGCCAAGAAATGGAGCAAGCATTGCCACAAGTACAATGCCTGCGGCCACCCAGTCTACTTCGTGCAGGAGAGCTGGTACAACAACGAATACCTCCCCCAATACAGAGAGCGCCACGGCAAGCATAAGGATAGTGGCAAAGGCGATAAGGGAAATCATGGCAAAGATAAAGGCAAGGATTAGCGCGTAGACTAAGCTGGACTGAGCTAACCTCTAAGATCAATGGAGTTTGACCCCATTGATTTTTCCGTACTGTGAGGTTGCGCCCCTCCAGTGCCACAGCGGCACGCATCAATTGGGCGCTACGATCAGCATTCAGGTCTGACCAACAATCCACCAGGATGAGTACCGTATCCACATCGCGCATCAGATAGCGTGCCATGGCCTCATAAACCGACGCGCACTCCAGATTCAACGCATCATTACCTAAGAGCCTATCCATGCGTTTAACGTTGTGGCGAACGGCGGTACAGGCATTGTTGAAACCACCTACAAAGGTATTCCTTTTCTATTTGGGTTGGTTAGCCAATGTTTTACATTTGACATGAATAGCCAAACGTCATCTTTTGTTGGTTTTATATAGCCTGCATCATCTTGATCTTCGCCCATTTTCTCGAAAGTGTTTATCAGCCAAGCTGGGCCATGACCTGTTGCACCAAGATGTTTAAGCCAGCACTCAAGTTCGCCACCTGGCACAACACAAATACCATACTCACTAAGTTGTAATAGGAGGTTTTTCAATGCCTCCTTATTTTCGCCATCAAGGACATCAATTCCGCCATCGCGTTTCATGTCCATGCCAGAAGCATCTATTGCCCGTTTTATCGCAGCTCGGGTAGTAGCAAGGGCATTGGAAGTGATGTCTGGAACGTTGGCGCCGCCAAGCAAATTTGACCAAACTGTTCCACCTTCTTTCAGAGCATCAATATCTACGATGCCAATCGCTGGAATCCCAAGTTTGCGTAAAGGGCGGATTATTGTGTGAATGGTTTGTTTGTTCTGCGCGTTAATGAACAGGCAGTTCGGGATGCCCCACTCAGGTTTAAAACGAAGAAGCCTGTCATTGATTTCTTGGTAGAACGCGCGATCCGCGTCGGACTCTGATACGACAACAAATTCGTAGAACAAGCCGCTCAGTACACCAGTTGAGCGAAGCAGTGGATTTCGCATAAGTTCAAGAATTTCATTGCTTGGCAGCACTCTGGAAGTCGCCGCACCATTTCTATATGTAAGACGAACGATGTTTACTGGTGCCCCAGATTGGATGCAGCCCATCACAAAATATGGACTATGTGTAGAAACGAAAACTCTCTTATCTGCAGTTAGTGCGGCTCGGGAAACTTCATATCCAAGCTTTGAAGCTAAAGATGGATGTAGAAACGCCTCTGGCTCATCAATGAGAAGTACACTAGGGTCGCCTGCCATAATTTCGGTGACAATACCTGTAAATGCCTTCACTCCGTCACTTGCAGCATCAATAAGTTGGGAGTTGGCATGATAAGAGACCGCTTCTGCATGTAAGCCGCGCTCTTCTTGATCGTTATTCGGGGCTCGCGGTGCCAATCTAATTCTAAACTGGCCAAGATTTGTTGGATCAATCACAAAGAATGTTCCAAAAGCTTCGGAAACCATTCGACGTACTTCTTTCCGTTTTGTGTCATCTCGAAAGAGAACTTGGAAACTTGTTTGTGGCGCGCTCTGCAAATCCCCGGCGGCTTGCTGATTAACTAAATTTATCCTATTTCGGCCGTCGAGTATTAATGTGCTATGCGTTAAAAACCATTGACAAAATGCAGGAAGATTTTCATGAGGGTTTTTGATGTATCTTAGAATGTTTTCTAAGTTAACTTGCTGACGTCCGTATCGACTTCCAATAAGTACATGATCTACGTTTACTGCTTCACCGAGGTTTGGTTCTTGTTTGATATGTCCGATAGCCTCTTGCGCTTTTTTCTCAGAAAGCCCGCAAAAGACTAGGCTATCAAGTATCAATGCATTTGAATTTATCTGCCCGCTACGGCAGAGCTGTTCAATTTCAGAAAGCACCTTACTTTTTCCGGAATTATTCGGGCCTACAAATACAGTAATGGGTGTAGTCTCTATAACTTCCTGAGGGGCGCCGGGAGCTCTTCCAAATTTAATCTTAAGACTTGAAATCATTTTTTCCTCTGGCTGGCTAAAGGCGTCAAGACGCCGAACTTAGATATAGCCGACCTAAAAGACGTAAAATCACACGGCATCATGACGCATAAAACTGGGTAGTAGAGTTGATTTACAGTATAATCAATCTAATTACACCCTATACGTACACTAATTAAAAATGAATATGCGTCAAATCATCCAGCTCTGTAGGGCGCAATAACCGCAGCGCAATGCGCCGAATCTCAATCGGAGTAACTCAGCGCGTAGGACGGGTTAGCAGTTTCATTGCATAACCCACCTTGTGTGCTAATCCCAGCTCAACGCCCCCCCACTCTGATACTCAATCACCCGCGTTTCAAAGAAATTCTTCTCTTTTTTCAAGTCCAGCATTTCACTCATCCACGGGAAGGGGTTGGTGGCGCCGGGGTAGATTTCGGCCAGGCCGATTTGGGTGCAGCGGCGGTTGGCGATGAATTTCAGGTAT